>JAOZVJ010000083.1 GCA_029938215.1 Arcobacteraceae bacterium
ATATAATCTACGGCTCCAACTTCTAATCCTTTAATTTCTTCTTCAGTAGTATTGTTTGCAGTTACAAATATTACGGGAATATTTTTAGTTTCTTCATTGTCTTTTAATTTTTGACACACTTCATGTCCACTCATTTCTGTCATTTCAACATCTAATAAAATAAGATTAATATTATCATCTTGACTAACAATTTCCAATGCCAACTCGCCACTAGTAGCTACTTTAATTTTATATTCTTCTTTTAATATATTTGCTAAGGTTTGAATATTTAATGGTACATCATCTACTATTAAAATTGTTTCTTCTTTTTCTGTTTGTTTTTCTTCCATTTATTTTTTTCCTTTATTTGATTTCTAAAATAATTTCAGTTATAGTTTCTATAGCATTTTTAGTTGAAAAATTAGATATTTCTTCTTGTAGTCTTTCAAGTTTTCCCTGAATTAAATTATCATTAAAACCTTTAAAAATCTCTGAATCAGATATATCAATAAACAATCCATCTAATAATTCAGATTTTAATTTATCCAATTTATCTTTTAGCTCTTCTTTGTTTAAATATGTTTCTTGATTTTTTACTTCCATATCTTCATCCAAATATTTATGAAGAACCAAAAATATCTCTTCTGAGGCTTCTTTTATTTTTTTATAATTATTTTTTAAAAATTCAAAATCTCCATCTTCTGTAGCAGATTCAAATTTTTCTGCAAACCAAGAAAGTTTTTTTGCACCCATATTTAGTGATGAACCTTTAATTGAATGTGAAAAAAGTTTACAATTAGCAATATCATTATTTTCAATTGCATCGTTTAGTTTTTTTAAAAGTTTTTTTGTGTCATTTAAATAAATATTAGCTAAACTATTTATTAAGAATTCATCTTCTCCCATTCTTTCAAAAACATCTTTTTTGTCCCAAATAGTTAAATCTATTTCATTATTATCCGTGTTATTTTTTATCGTATCATCCTTTTCTTTTTGTTCAATAATATTGGCATTTAGCCATTTCAATAATACTTTTTTAAGAATATCAATATTTATAGGTTTGCTTATATAGTCACTCATACCAAATGAAATACATTTTTCTTTGTCGCCCTTCATTGCATTTGCCGTCATTGCTATAATTGGTATATTTTTATACTCTTGACCTGCTTCTCCAGATCTTATAGCTTCACTTGCACTATATCCATCCATTTCAGGCATTTGACAATCCATAAACACTAAAGCATACGGTGTTAATGCTTTAGAAGAGTCTTTTAAGGCTTGTAGTGCTTCAAAACCATTATTAGCAATATCAATATTTAGCCCAAAAGTTGCCATCATTCCTTTTGCTACTAATTGATTTGTAGGATTATCTTCAGCCAAAAGTAATTTCGTATTTTTTGACCAAATTATTTTATTGTTATTATTATTATTATGTTGGATATGCTTACTATCATTAAATATTAATGTTTTAAAATTATGATTTGTTTCTTTATTCTCTGATAATACATCTAGTGTTTCAAAAAGTTTTTTTATGGTTACTGGTTTTGGGAAAGAAATATCAAGACCAATATCAGCAAATTGACTAGCCTCATTCATTGAAATAATCGATGTCATTATTATTGTTTTTACTTTATCGCATTTATATTTTTTTCTTAATTCTTTACTAAACTTATCTTTATTGGTTTCTAAACTTTTTATATCTACAAATATAATATCAAAAATTGGACTTATTCTGTTTTTTAATTTTTCATCGCAAAGCCTGATTGCAATATCAATATTATTAGCATAATCTACTTTCATTCCCCAATGTTTTAATTGTGCTTTTAAAATTTCACCGCTTGCGATATTGCTATCAATTATAAGTGCAGTTTTATTATCAACTGATTTTTTTGGCATTATTAAACTTGAATTTTCACTAATTTTAACTAAAATATTAAAACTAAAAGTAGTACCCTCTTCAAGCTTACTTGTTATTTTTATATCACCGCCCATTAGTTCGCATAATTTTTTAGCTATTGCTAAACCAAGACCAGTACCTCCAAATTTTCTTGTAGTTGAAGCATCTACTTGAGTAAAAGAATCAAATAGCGTATCAATTTTATCTTCTGGTATCCCTATGCCTGTATCAATTACATCTATAAAGAGTCTAGCATTTTTATCATCTTCAACACGCAATTCCGCCTTAACTGTAACTTCACCTTTGCTTGTAAATTTAATAGAATTACCAACAAGATTATTTAAAATTTGTTTTATTCTTGAAGGATCTGATTTTATTAATGTTTGTTCAATTTTTCTATCATCTAAAATAAGTTCAATATTCTTTTCTTGCGCCCTAAAAGCGATTGACTCAATAAAATCACCAAGCTCTTCTCTAAGATTAAATTCTATTTCTTCAAGTTCTATTTTGCCAGCTTCAACTTTTGAAAAATCTAATATATCATTAATAAGAGTCAAAAGAGAATTAGCACTATTTTGAGCTACACTTGCTTGATTTCGCTGTTCAGGCGTAAGATCAGATTTTAACAACAATCCTAACATTCCAGTAACACCATTCATTGGAGTTCTTATTTCATGGCTCATACTAGCTAAAAATTCTGATTTTGAACGCTCACTATCTTCTGCATCATTTTTTGCTTCAATAAGAGCATTTTTGGTATCATTTACCAATGTAACATCTCTAAAGCTCCATACTCTACCAACCGATTTTTCATTTAAAAACATTGGCAAAGAAAGATATTCATACACTTTACCATCTTTAAACTCTAAAGTATCAAAAGACTCAAAAGTACTATCCTTAGCAAATTCTTCTACTTTATAAATAAATTCTTCGGAATCTACTAGTTGTTCTGACATAAATTCAAACAAAACCTTTTCGTCTTCATTGTTTACTAAAGACTTCGGAATATTCCACAATTTAATAAGTTTACTATTAGTACGAACAATTTTTCCATTTTCATCAATAACCAAAACACCATTATCTGTTGATTCAAGTGTGGCTTCTGTCAATGCCAATATTTTCTGCGTATTTTTTTCTGCGTATTTTTTATCAGTAATATCTGTACGGATTGCAATATAATTTTCAATATTATTGTCTTTATCCATAAAAGGCACTATAGTTGTGTTTAACCAATAAAGATGCCCATCTTTTGCTTTATTGCATACTTCATTATGCCATGTCTTGCCACTATTAGTATCATCATACATTTTTTTCCAAAAACTTTTACTATGGATTCCTGAGTTTAAAATTTTTGTATTTTTTCCAATAAGCTCTTTTTTGCTATATCCACTTATTTCTACAAATTTATCATTTGTATATGTAACATTACCATTTTTATCAATTATTAAAACATTGGAATGCTTATTAAGCGCATAATTTTGATGATTAAATTTTTTTAATGCATCTTTTGCTTTTTTTGAACTCTTTTTTAATGCTGATTCATATTCTTTTTTGGACTTTATCATTGTATTAAAAATATTTCCAAGATATCCGAGCTCATTATCTTCTTTTATCTCAACAAAAATATCTTTTTTTCCTTTGGCAAATGCTGTACTTGCATTTGCCAAATCTTTAATTGGTTTAACTATATGATGTGTAAAAATAAAAGAAAGTATAATTACAACAAAAACTGTAATTAAAAATAATATAGATAGTGTACTTTTAAATTTTTCTATATAAAACATTGTTGTAGCTTCATCTATTTCACTAATTAACACCCATTTAACATCCATAATATTAATACTTTGATGTATTCCAATAACAGGAATTTTAAAGTGATTTAAATATTTAGAAGATGATAAATATTTTTCTTGTGCACTTTCTTTTTTATTATTATAAATATATTTATTATGCCAAAATATAAATTGATTTGTATTAATTTTCTCTCTCATTATTTCATCATTTGCTTTCACAGCACTTCTAAATACTCCATCTTCTCCAACAATATAATGCATAAAATTATCATTTTCAATATTTTTCTTTATAAATTCAGGAAAAATACTGCTTGGTTTTATTTGAATAGCAAAAACTCCTATTGGTTTACCAAGATTATCATTTAAAGGTGCAGTTATGAAGCCAACTACTTGATTTTTTGAAGGCTTATAATGCTCTAAATCTGAAAAATGAATCTTTCCATCCTGAATAGTTTGTCTATAAGTTTTTGCAAATTTTGTTGAAGAATACAAGCCACTCTGTAAATTAGTACCAAAATCATTTTCTTTTACTGTGCTATATAAAATATTTCCATTCATATCAATAAAAAAGATATCATTAAGATAATCATATTGTTTAACTAAAATAGCGGCGTTATTATTGTTTTTAATAAGCGTGTTATATTCATTACTTTTTATAAATAATTTAAGATTTTTTTTACTTTCTTTATAAGTTTGCGAAAGTTCTTTAATAAATGTTATATTTTCTTTATTTTGTGACCAACTAGAAATATCATTTTTACGGTCATAAAACCAATTTTCTACAAAAATTTTATTTAAAATAGAAATGTGCTTAAGTTCACTTTTTTTTGCTTCGCGCAAATTATCTAAACTATTTTGATAGCCAATCCAAGATACTGTCATTAATGGAATTAAAGATATTACTAAAAACCAAAATAAAAGTTTAAATTTAAGTGATTTTTTCCAAGAAATTTCATGTTGCTGAAAATTATTCATTTCATTTTTGCCTTAAATTAAGTTTATTGCATAATTCATTGTATTATTTATAATATAAAAATGTTATTAAAAAGCTTGCAATTTCACTAGCAAAAGACTTTTTTTAGACCATTTTTATATTGCTTCAAAATGTAACATTTATTAGAATAATTAATAATTCTTTTTATATATTAAAAATAATTAGCTATTGTGTGTTAAACTTATGTCAGTAATGTATGGAAAGCATATATTCTTAAAATTAACAAACAATGAAGGGGAAAATATGGCAGTAATGGAAGCACCAGCTAATACTTCGGTATGGGTAAAAGAAGATCATTGTAAAGCCTGTGATAAATGTGTAGATGCTTGTCCAGCAGGCGTACTTGTAATGAGACCTGCACCTGATTCGGTTCTTGGTTCTATGATTCAAGTTGCATTTGGGGATGACTGTATAGGATGTAATGAATGTGAACTTATTTGTCCTGATTTTGCTATTTTTGTAGCTGATAAATCAGAGCATAAATTTGCAAAATTAACAGATGTTTCTAAAGCAAGAGCTGAGGCAATAAAAAATAATAAATATAGATTACCTGCGGGTTATTAAGGAGAATATGAATGGCAACTAGAGAAATAGTTTCTAATGGAAATGAATTATCAGCTAGAGCAGCTGTTGATGCTGGATGTGAGTTTTTTGGCGGATATCCTTTAACTCCATCAAGTGAAATAATGCATGAAATTTCTGACCTTTTACCAGAGGTTGGTGGAGCATCAATTCAAATGGAAGATGAAATAGCAGGTATTTGTACTGTTATTGGTGCTTCTATGAGTGGAAAAAGAGCAATGACTGCTACAAGTGGTCCTGGTATGAGCTTAAAGGCTGAAAATTTAGGTCTTGCTCAAATGGCAGAAACTCCACTTGTATGTGTAAATGTTATGAGAGGTGGACCATCAACTGGACTACCTACAAGAGTTTCACAAGGTGATATTTTACAATCAAAAAATCCATCTCATGGGGATTATAAATCAATCACTTTATGTGCTGGTAGTTTAGCAGAATGTTATACTGAAACAGTAAGAGCTTTTAATCTTGCTGATAGATTTATGCAACCTGTTATTGTTTTACTTGATGAAACACTTGGTCATATGCATGGTAAGGCGGATCTTCCAACAGTTGAAGATGTAAAAGCAGGCATTGTTCCTAGAAAAAGATTTGATGGAGATCCAAAAGATTATTTTCCATACGAATGTGAGATGGATCAACCAGCAGTATTAAATCCTATGTTTGAAGGATATAGATACCATTATACTGGACTTCATCATGATAAAAATGGCTTCCCAACAGAAGAAATTGAAACATGTAGAAAACTAATCGAAAGACTTGATAATAAAGTAGAAGCACATAAAGATGAATTAGAATCTTATGAAGAATTTATGTTAGATGATGCAGAAATTTTAATCATAGCTTATGGTTCAGTTTCACTTGCAGCTAAAGAAGCTATAAGACATCTAAGAAGAGATGGTATAAAAGCTGGTTTATTTAGACCAATTACAATGTGGCCAAGTCCGGATGTAAAAATCAAAGAATATACTGATAAAATCAAAAATGTTCTTTGTGTGGAACTTAATATTAGACAATACACAGAAGAGATTGAAAGAGTTTCAGGAAGAAGAGATTTGGAAGGTCTTTATAAAGTAAACGGTCGTGCAATATCTCCTTATGAGATTGTAACAAAAGTTAAGGAGGTATTCTAAAATGGCTTATAATTACAATAAATTTTTAAGATTACAGAAAATGCCAACTTTATGGTGTTGGGGTTGTGGTGATGGTGTTATTTTAAAAGCAACACTTAGAGCGATTGAAAAGACAGGATGGAAACAAGATGATATTTGTATAATTTCTGGTATTGGGTGTTCTGGAAGATTTTCTTCGTATGTTGATTTTAATACTATTCATACAACTCATGGTAGAACTATAGCTTATGCAACTGGTGTTAAACTTGCAAATCCAGATAAACATATTATTTGTGTTGCTGGTGATGGCGATGGACTTGCTATTGGTGGAAATCATACAATTCATGGTTGTAGAAGAAATATTGATATCAATATGATTTTAATCAATAACTTCATCTATGGTTTGACAAATTCTCAAACTTCTCCAACAACTCCTCAAGGTTTTTGGTCTGTAACAATGAAAAAAGGTAATATCGATCCAACTTTTAATGCATCAAATCTTGCTATTGCTGCAGGTGCTTCGTTTGTAGGTAGAGAAACAGTAAACGATCCTAAGAAAATGGAAAGATTGTTAGTAAAAGGTTTTGAACATAAAGGTTTTAGTTTTATGGAAATCTTATCTAATTGTCATGTAAATTTAGGACGAAAAAATAAAATGGCTTCTGCTATGGAAAATTTAGATTGGATTGATTCTATTACTACACCTAAAGCTAAATTTGACAAAATGAGTGAAGAAGAAAGATTAAATTTACTTCCAACTGGTATTTTACATCATAACGAAGACGCTGCTGAATACTGTGAAATGTATGAAAAAGTAAAACAAGCCCATCAAGGTGGTGCTAAAATTACGCAAAATGATTTTGCGAAAAAAATATAAGGAGACAACATCATGGCTAGAAAACTAATGAGATTTACAGGTGTTGGTGGACAAGGTGTTCTTCTTGCGGGTGAGATTTTTGCAGCTGCAAAAATTAAAGATGGTGGTTACGGACTTAAAACTGCAACTTATACATCACAAGTAAGAGGTGGACCTACAGTTGTTGATATCACTTTGGATGATGAAGAGATTTTTTATCCTTATGCAAATGATGGTGAAATTGACTTTATGCTTTCTGTTGCACAAGTGAGCTATAATTCTTTTAAAGATGGTGTAAGAGATGGCGGTACTATTGTTGTTGAGCCAAATCTTGTAAAAGCAACTGATGAAGATAAAAAAAGATGGAATATCGTTGAAATTCCTATTATTACTATTGCTAAAGAAGAAGTTGGTAATGTTGTAACACAAAGTGTTGTTGCACTTGCTATTGCAAATAATTTTATGGATGCAATTGACAAGAATCTTTTAGAAGAAGTAATGCTTTCAAAAGTTCCTGCTAAAGTTCATGAAGTAAATAAAAAAGCTTATGAATTAGGATATAAATATTCTGACGAAGCAAAATAATCTTTTATTCTTAAATAAAAAAGGTGCTAGAATTTCTAGCACCTTTTTTTATTTTCTTTTTGCTTTTAAATAAACACGCTTCGGTGCGGGATATCCCTCTATCGTTTTAGATGGGTCGTTTGGATCTCTAAAATTATCTAAACTCATACCAAATGTCCAAGGTGTAACGCGTTGTTCCTTATCATTAGTTGTAGTAATTTTTAAAACTTCTATT
>JAOZVJ010000084.1:0-7456 GCA_029938215.1 Arcobacteraceae bacterium
TTTCTTTTTATAAAATATGCTGTGAAAAGTTAATTTTTCAGGATTGACTACTTATAAATTTTGGCATTGTAGTAAATAACACTTTTAGTCAATAAAAGGTTATTCTGCAACCAAAATTTATTATATACTATATTTCTTGGTCGGTAGAAGTATTGGGAGAAATTTGTTTTTCTTCTTCAGTTTCATTGCTATTCTTAGCTTGCTTTTTTTTAAGCTTTTCTTCTTTTTTCTTTTGTTTTTCAAGTTCGCGAGCCCGTTTTTCATAACTGTAGTTTGTTTTAGCCATTATTAGTCCTATTGTTTTATATTTATGTAACTACACAGTATAGCAAAGCTCTATAACAATTAATATTAATTGTTGACTTAATAAATTTTTTATAATGATATTTATATGGATTTTTGTATTCAATATTTATATAAAAAGTTTATTAGTTAGGTATAATAGCGTGTAAATAAAATTAGTTAGGGTATAAAATGGCAAAAGGTAAAAAAACAACTATTAGAGAAATTAAAAGAATAAACGATGACATTATTTTAGTAAATGGAAAAGAGTATGTAATAATTGAGGATGAAAAAGATATAGAACAAGCAGTAACTATGAAAATATCATCTCATGGGAATAGAATATTAAGATTTGAAGACTTAAAAAAGAAAGCTACTATTGATGTAAAAAGAGATATACAAGTTATCAAAATTACATTTACTGATAAGCATAAAGCTAGTATATTTAAAAAAAGTCATGATCAAAGTGTTATATCATCAAATGACAAAAAAGAGATAATACAGAAGGCTAGTTCACATATAAAAGCTAGAGATATAATATCTGATTTTACCTCTAAAGATAGTCCTAACCATGATAAGCAATTTGGTTTAACAACTTTTTACATAACGCGTGAAATAAAATAAAAGGAGTATGTATTGAAAAAAACATTTTTATTAACAGATACAAAAAAAGACCCTCAAAGAGTATTAGACTCAATTAAACATAATATTAGAAAATATATTAAAAGAGAAAAAAGAAAAGATTTGCCAGAAGGTTCAAATTTTTGGAAGATTAATTGTAAATTTGGTCAAAGTGAAGAAAGTGCAGTTGAGATTAGATTTGAAGATATTATGAAAAATATCAATGAAATTTCCCAACAAAATTTGGAGAGTTTTTATATTGAATTAATAGCTGAGGCTGGAACTATGAATTTTAAGAAAAAAGAAAAAGCAGAAGAAGCAGTTGAGTCAGAAGATTCTGAAATAGTAGAAGAGATAAGAGAAATTGAAGACGAAAACTAAAGCTTTACATTCTAGAAATCTTCATAATTCAAATTATGATTTTGATGCCTTAATCAAAAGTGAGCCAAAACTGGAAGAATTTGTTAAGCCAAATAAATACGGTAATGTATCAATAGATTTTGCAAACCCCAAAGCGGTGTTAGCTTTAAACAAAGCACTTTTGGCACATTTTTATAAAATTAAAAATTGGGATCTACCAACTGATTATTTGGCACCACCAATTCCTGGGCGAGCTGATTATATTCATCATGTGGCTGATTTATTAGCCAGTTCGAATGATGGTGTTATTCCAAAAGGCTCGGGAGTTATAGGGCTTGATATTGGAGTAGGGGCTAATTGTATTTATCCTATTATAGGAAATGTTTCTTATGGTTGGGAATTTTTAGCTACTGATATAGATGAGGTATCTATTAAAAGTGTTGAAAATATTGTAAAATCAAATGATATTTTATCTAATAAAATTAAATCTAAATTACAAAAAAACAAAAACAATATTTTTGTAGATATTATAAAAAAAGATGATAAGTTTGATTTTACAATTTCAAATCCACCTTTTCATAAAAGTGCAAAAGAAGCATCTCAGAGTAGTAAAAGAAAAGTGCAAAATTTAACTAAAACAAAAGTGAAAAAAGCTGTTTTAAATTTTGCTGGACAAGCCAATGAGCTTTGGTGTGATGGTGGCGAAATAGCTTTTATAAAAAAGATGATAAATCAAAGTGTAAGATTTAGAAGTAATTGCTTATGGTTTACAACTCTTGTGTCAAAAAAAGATAATTTAGAGACTATTTATAAGCTTTTGAGAAGTGTAAATGCCTTTGAATATAAAACAATTGATATGCAACAAGGGCAAAAGATAAGTAGAATTGTAGCGTGGACATTTTTAACAAAACAAGAACAAAAAGATTGGAGAAAATAATTTGAAACTTAATATTACTAAAATTGCTAATGCAATACTTTATATGCTGGACAACAAGGTATCACATCTAAATGATAAAAAACTTTCTATTTTACTTTTTTTAATAGATTATAAACATCTAGAAAAATTTGATACTAAAATATTTGGAGAAATTTATATAAAATCTAATAGAAATCCTGAACCTAAAACATTATCTGAAATTTTTCATATTATTGCAAATAATGAAGATTTAGAAGATGATGATGAAAAACTTTATATTATTCAGGAACTTTTAGACCATTTGGACATAGAAGTTTTAGCAAAACAAAAGCATACTGAACTGGGATTTTTAAAAATGGAAGAGGAATTTGATGAAGATTTATTTACAAAAGAAGAATTTAAAACTATACATAAAATTGTAGAAAAGTATAAAAATGAAACTCCAAGAAAGATGGCAAATATTTGTTTTAGTATAGATAAAGTGCGAGAAACTGCAAACGGTGAAGTTGTCATTTAATTCACTCTTAATAACTAAAAAATATCAATATAGCTACTACAAAGAAGTTTATCTAAAAATGTATAATTTTTATTGATTTAATGTTAAAAATATTTTAAAATATACCATAAAAAATTCACAAAATATTCTCCAAAATATTTCCATAAATATAAAAACGATAAATATATAAAATCTATATTTAGCACTATTAATTTTTAATTTATATTTTTTAAAATAATATATTATTACAAATGGAACTACAATGGCACCAATAGTATATACCATGCCTATTATGTACGGTGTTATTAAAATATTAAAGTTAAAAAAATCTATCATAATCTTATAATTGTCCAAGTTGAATTTTGATTTAAATTATAACTAATTTTAAATAATTTATAGTAAAAATGAATTTGTTTAAAAAAATATTTATGATATTTTGGTTATTTTAAAATTAAAAATATTGCAAATTGACATATTTTTAATTATTATAAAAAAATTCGCTATACTTCTAATTATAAAAAGAAAACAATAAAATATAAGTGATAAAAATTTGAAAAAACCAAACGAACGAGCTTTGAGATTTAAATATATTCGAGTTCTTGAAAAATTTGTAAAACGAACTATTGCGTTAGTAAAACATGATGATTTTGATTATGAGATATTTAAAAAAAAGATAATTGAAAATTATAAGTTTATTAAAGATGTTGAATCCATTCGGCTTGATAGTGAGTATATGAAAAAACTTAAGAATTATGCTCAAATTACCTTGGATATGATAGATAATCATAGTGAGGATTTTGAAAAAGAAAAACAGCTTTTATTAAAAGAGGCAAATTTACTTCATAAAGAAAAAAATAAAACAAACTATAAAAAAGATAAACATATAAAGAAAAGTTTTACTGATGGATATTGAAGCAATAAATTTATCAGGAGTACTAAAAAAAGTACTTTATCAAAATGCTGAAAATAGTTATTGCATAGGTGTTTTAACAAATGGACAAAAAATATGTGGAAATTATTTTGATACTGATTTGAAAAAACTTGAGGGAGAAGAAATCCTTTTAACAGGACTTTGGGAAACTCATAAAAAATACGGCGTTCAGTTTGCATTTACAAATTTGGTTATAAAAGAAGCAGAGTTATACTTTTTTCTTACAAAGATAGTAAAAGGGATTGGTAAAAAAGTAGCCAAAGAATTATTGAAAAAATATGAAGAAGAAAAGCTTGTTGAGATACTAGATAATTGTCCTGCTAAACTTTTAAATATAAGTGGTATAAAAGAAAAAAAGCTTATCCAAATAGTAACTAGCTGGAATAAATTTAAACATCTTCGTGAACTTGGTTCATTTTTAGGACAATTTGGAGTTAGTAGTAATTTTATAAATAAGATTTATCAAGAATTTGGTGAAGTTGAAAATTTGATTGAAAAAATTAAAGAAAACCCATATCTTTTAACTCGCATTAAGGGGATAGGGTTTAAAAGAGCAGATGATATTGGTCAAGCTTTAGGAATAGACAAAGAGAGTTCTTTTAGAATAGGTGCTTGTATGAGTTTTGTGCTTAAGGAGTATTGTGAAAACAATGGAAACAGTTCTATTTCAAAAGAAAAGTTATATTTACTTTGTGATGAAAATTTAAACTTTCAAGATCAAAATGAACTTTATGAAAGCGTATTGATTAAAAATATAGGTTCAAATGATATACATCAAACCAAAGAAGATAGGTATTCTCCAAGTATGCTTTATAATGCAGAAAAAAATATTTTACAATTTTTTCAAAATAGAAAAAAACAAAATCCAAATAAAAAAATAATATCTAAGTTTGATGAATATCTTGTGAAAAAAGAAGAAACACTAGGGTTTAAATTAAGTGATGAGCAAAAAAAAGCAGTAGAGCTTATAAATAATGGTGCAAATACTATATTGCTTATAGGTTATGCCGGTACTGGTAAAAGTACATCTAGCCGTGCTTTGCTTGAACTTTTAGGAGAAACGGTTGGTCATAATGAGATAAAATGTATGGCATTAAGTGGAATTGCGGCACAAAGAATAAGTGATACTACTGGATATGAAAGTGCTACAATTCAATCTCAACTTATATTTATGCAAAATAGCGATAAAGATTATTTTCCGTATAAAGTTATTTTGTTGGATGAGGCTAGCATGATAAATAGCGTCACTTTTTATAAGTTAATTTCTAAAATAAATCCAGATACTATTTTTATAATAGTTGGTGATGATGGACAACTTCCTGCTATTGGTGCTGGAGATATTTTGGCAGATGCGATTAAATTTGAATTGGCATCAGTATGTAAATTAACAAAGATTTATCGACAAAATGAACAGCATGCTATAACCACAATTGCTAATGATATACGAAAAGGGGAAGTGCCAAAATATGATCAAGATTTTGAAGATTTTCGATTTTTGGATGTAAGTATCCAATCTTATTATGCTCAAAAAGCAATGTTGAGTGATTATGAATTTAATACGCTTAGAAATGATAATAATACTAAAATTTTAAATAATATTATAAATACGGCAAGTCATTATTTAAAAGAAATTTATCAACTTACAAAAGATAAAAAAATAGCGGAATTTCTTACACTTTTTCAAGTAATTACCCCTATAAAAGGTGGAGTTTTGGGAGTTGAAAATTTAAATATTAATTTACAAAAACTTTTTAATAACTCAAGAGATAAAAGTATTCAAAGCAAAACTTATCAGTATAAATTGGCAGATAAAGTAATACATATAAAAAATGAAAATATGAAGGCTCAAACAATGAGTGCTTACAAACAAGGAAGTGATGAGTTTGTAGAAAAAAGAATTTTTAACGGACAATTAGGTATGATAGTCAAACTTGATTTTGAAATATCAAAATGTATTATTTTATATCCAAATGATGATACGGTAGTTTTTTATGATTTTGATACACTTGACAATCTTATTTCTCTAGCTTATTGTCTAACTATTCACAAAACTCAAGGTATGGAATATGATGCGGCATTAATTCCTATGACTTTCTCTCATTTTATTATGCACAATACAAAATTACTTTATACTGCAATTACAAGAGCAAAAAAAATGTGTTTTGTTGTAGGAGAAAAAGAAGCTTTTGAAAGTGCTTGTAAAAAAATAGAAATTACAAAAAGAGAAACTGTAATAAATGATATTATGAGTTAAATTCATAATATCATTTGAATTGAATTATAAAAATTTTTAAATTAAGCAAGTTCCGTATAGTCATCAAACCAATAAGCGTTTGGATTTCTTTTATAAACCAAAGTTTTTCCTTTGTTTTCGATATCCGCTGCCCTGTGGTATCTAAACATTATATGTTCATCTGTCATTCCAAGAACTTCTATTTTTCCGCTTTCATGAGACATAGCATATCTTGCTCTTGCTCCAAGCCCTGAGACATTAGTTCTAGCTTCTTCAAACATCTCAAATGCTTTTTCTACTGGTACTGTGTATGATTTATTACCCTCTGTTGGTCTGCAACCAAAAACATAGTATGGAGGAACACCAATAAAAGAAAGTTTTTCAAAAAGTTCCTTTAAAACTTCTGTGTTATCGTTTACACCTTTTATTATAGGCGTTTGATTTACTACTATTGCACCAGCATCCATAACTAAATTTATAGCTTTTATGGCTTCAGGGGTTAATTCTCTTGGATGATTGAAATGATTCATAATATATATTTTCTTTTCAGGTAAAGAATATTTTGAAATCATATCAAGCAAAGATGGATCGTCTAAAACTCTATAAGGATTAAAGCTTAACATTTTTGAGCCTATTCTTATGATTTTTACATGATCAATACCTCTAATTTTTTTTATTAAAGATTCAATTTTTGAAGTCGAAACAACTAAAGGGTCGCCGCCAGTTATAAGTATATTGTTTATTTCTTTATGGCTTCTTATATATTCTATTGCCCCGTCTAAATCTCTTACTGTATCATCATTGCCTTTTATAAAAAGTCTTTTTCTAAAACAAAATCTACAATACGCACCACACATATCATTAAAAATAATCAAAGCGGTATCTTTATATTTATGTTCCAATCCGTTTGCTACAGTATATTTATGCTCATTTGAAGCATCCAAAGCACCCCATTGTTCTAGTTCACTTACCTCTGGTATTACTATTTTTCGTATAGGGTCATTTTCATCATTCCAATCTATCAAAGAATTATAATAATCATTTGATCTAAAAACAAACTTTTCTTCAACTTCTTTTAAATCTTCTTTTTCATTTTCATTCAATCCATCTATTTTTGAAATTTTTGTAAAATATTTGACTTTTTTTACTACTGGTGCAACCCTTTTTGTCATTATTTCCCTTTAGCGTTATATAAAATTTAGTTATAATACTATAAAAATTCTATTTTTCCTATTAATTTGCGAGAATAGATTTAATATAGAATATTTCAGGCCGTAAACTTAAGTTAGACTAAGTATTGTAGCGAGTGTGGTTATAGATAGCTTATCTCTTCACATACAAAAATTATAAAAATTTAAGCATAGTGAAATATTACTCTTCAAGTATATACAAAAAATAAAAAGAAACAAAGAGGTGCTTTTTTTAAATTAATTGATGCATTAGCTGACCAATTTTGGAACAATACGAGGTTTAGAGTTTTATAAACCCTTATAGAAAGGGTTTTAACTTAACGGCAATTCTATAAAAAATTTTGCCCCATCTTTGGTATTTTTAACATAAAGCTTGCCATTCATATGTTTTGTGATAATTTCATAACTCATATATAGTCCCATTCCA
>JAOZVJ010000084.1:7466-8004 GCA_029938215.1 Arcobacteraceae bacterium
GTATAATATCATTGTCAATTCCGCCACCATTATCTTCTATCGTTATATTGGCAATATTCTTTTGTTTAAAGATACAAATTTTTATCATTTTATTTTCAATTTTTTGTGACTCTAAAATATATTTTGCATTAGAAATAATATTTAATATTACCTGAGATAGTTCTTTTGGTATAGCAGAAATTTCAATAGGTTCTTTTTCGTACTTTTTTGTAATTTTTATAGAAGAGTGTTCCAATGAAGATTTTAATATATCCAGCGTTAAATCAACTTTTTGTTGTAAATTAAATATACAAGTATTTTTTTCTTCTTTTATAAAATCACTAAAATTATTTATAACTTTTGATAAATATTGTGAATTTCTTATTATTCCATCGGTCAATTCATTGAAAGTATCATCAGTCAATATATCAATTTCTTTTTGCATTTTCATACCACTTGCGGCAGTTGAAATAACAGAAAGAGGTTGTCTCCACTGATGAGCAATATTTACTATCATTTCTCCCATTTGAGCCATGTTGCTTTGTTCAAAAAGCTTTTG
>JAOZVJ010000015.1:0-15126 GCA_029938215.1 Arcobacteraceae bacterium
TTTTGTACAGAAGTTGTTTGTAAAATAACATTGGAGCAAAAAGAAAATCAAGACTGGATAAAAGCATATCAGGATTCTGTAAAAGCTGTTGAGGTTGGAGAATTTTATATTCATCCTAGTTGGGAAAATGCTAAAGACGATAAATTAAATATTTTAATTGATCCAGCATTGACATTTGGTAGCGGTCATCATGAAACAACTAGTACTTGTCTTGAAGCTATTAGTAAATATGTCAAACAAGATGATATGGTTGCAGATATAGGTTGTGGAAGTGGAATACTTGGAATTGCTTGTGCAAAATTAGGTGCAAGTGTGGATATTTGTGACACCGATATAGTAGCAGTTAAAGATGCAGTAAAAAACTTTGAAACAAATAATGTTGTTTGCACTAATTTTTGGGAAGGTTCAGCGATTAAAGCTGATAATCAATATGATGTTGTGATTGCAAATATTGTTGCGGATGTTTTGATAATGATTTCAAGAGATTTGAAAAAAATTACAAAAGATGGTGGAGTATTAATACTTTCTGGAATAATTGACAAATATAAAGATAGAGTTAAGACAAAATTTAAAGATTGTGAAATCTTACAAGAAATACAAAAAAACGAATGGGTTACTTTAGTAATCAAAAGGACAAAATAAAAAATGAATAATGATAATAAGCAAAATAAGAATAACAATAACAATAAAAATTTCTTTGAAAACAACCCGATAATAGTATTTGTTTTATTCTCACTTGTGACAATAATGGCATTTAAAAATATTTTCCCACAAGATGATATGAATGTAAATGGTGGGCAAACCGCTTACGGTAAAAGCCAAAGCAAAAGTGTAACTTATTCTGATTTGAAAGATTTAATTAAAAGTGGACAAATAGAATATGTTGGTATTGGTGATAGTGGTTTAAAAGCAATATCAAAAGTAACTAACGGTACAAAAATAGTTTATAAAGCAAGAAGAGTTATTCCTGATGATACTTTGATTCCTTTGTTGGAAAATCAAGGTATAGTATATGGCGGAATAAATGAGCAAAATATACTTGCAGATATGCTGTTTGGATGGGTGTTGCCTTTATTTATTTTCTTTGGTATCTGGATGTTTTTGGCAAAAAGAATGTCAAAATCTATGGGCGGAGGAGCTGGCGGAATTCTTGGTATGGGTGGTGCTAAAAAAATGATAAATAGCGAGAAACCAAAAGTAAAATTTGAAGATATGGCTGGAAATCATGAGGCTAAAGAGGAAGTAGCAGAGATAGTTGAATTTTTAAAAAGTCCTGATAAATATATAAATTTAGGTGCTCAAATACCAAAAGGTGTTTTACTTGTAGGACCTCCCGGTACTGGAAAAACCCTTTTGGCAAAAGCTGTTGCAGGTGAAGCTGATGTTGAATTTTTAAGCGTTACTGGCTCATCATTTATTGAGATGTTTGTTGGTGTTGGAGCAAGTAGAGTAAGAGACCTTTTTGAGCAAGCAAAAAAAGTAGCACCTGCAATTATTTTTATTGATGAAATTGATGCAATAGGAAAAAGTCGTGCTAGTGGTGGAATGGGTGGAAATGATGAGCGAGAGCAAACATTAAATCAACTTTTAGCTGAAATGGATGGATTTTCTGGAGATGGTGTCGCTCCTGTGATTATTTTAGCAGCTACAAATAGACCTGAGATTTTAGACCCAGCACTTTTAAGACCCGGAAGATTTGATAGACAAGTTTTGGTTGATAAGCCTGATTTGGAAGGTAGAATTGAGATATTAAATGTTCATATTAAAGGTGTAAAAATTTCAAAAGATGTAGATTTAAAAGAAGTTGCAGTTATGACAGCAGGTTTGGCTGGTGCAGATTTGGCAAATATTATCAACGAAGCTGCATTATTGGCAGGTCGTGCAGAAAAAGAGAAAGTTGAATCTGAGGATTTTAAGGAAGCGGTTGAAAGGCAAATTGCAGGATTAGAGAAAAAAAGCAAAAGAATAACACCAAAAGAAAGAAAAATAGTAGCTTATCATGAGAGTGGACACGCATTGATAGCAGAAATCACAAAAGGTGCTAAAAAAGTAAATAAAGTATCAATAGTTCCAAGAGGATTGGCAGCTCTTGGTTATACTTTAAATACTCCTGAAGAAAACAAATACTTAATGCAAAAGCATGAATTAATAGCAGAAGTTGATACTCTTTTGGGTGGTCGTGCTGCTGAAGAGGTATTTGTTGGTGAAATTAGTACAGGTGCTGGAAATGATTTGGAACGAGCAACTGATATTATTAAACAAATGGCTACGGTGTATGGAATGAGTGATATTGATATAGCTGGACTTATGGTATTAAGCCGTCAAACTAATCAATTTTTAGGTGGCGGACAAACAAGTAAAGATTATAGTGATAAAATGGCTCATAAACTTGATGAATATATTAAAAATACACTTGAAGATAGATATAAAGCAGTTATTAAAGAATTAAAAGACAATAAAAAAGCTATGGAACAAATGACATCAGAACTTCTTGAACTTGAAGTAATAAGCGGGAAAAGAGTTCAGGATATTATTAAAGAAAATGGCGGTACTGTTTATGAAGATGAAGATTTGCATGATAATAAATGAATAAAAACATAAAAAGCAAATAAAAGGAAATGCTATGCAAGACAAATTTTTAATTTTAAAAGATGGATATAAGACTATTGTAATAGCGACATTTATTGCTTTAATTGTTAATATCTTCATAGGCGGTTTTTTAGGAACTATTTCTGTTTTTGTAATGTTGTTTATTGTATATATTTATAGAGATTCTAAAAGAATAATTTCTGTAAGTGAAAATGGTATTTTAGCTCCTGTTGATGGAAGAGTTGAGGCAATAGATTATGTTGATGGAAAACAAATAATTTATTGTAATACAAATTTATGCGATACTCAAATTTTGTTAGCACCAGTAAGTGGTAATTTTGAAGTTACTTCATATATTAATGGCTTAAATATGAGTGCTGATAATTATAAATCAAAAAGATTAAATCAAAGAGCAACAGTTGAATTTTCAAATTTAAAACTTAATCTCCTTAGCGGAGTGTGCAATAAAGAAATTTTAATAGATGAAAATAAAAAAGATATAAAACAAGGCGAACGAATTGGTTTGTTTTTTTCAGGTTCTGTGATAATTGAGATAACAAAAGATGCTGGTTTATTTGTAAATATTGGGGATAAGCTAAAAGCAGGAGAAACAATAATAGGAAAATATAATGGATAATAATAAAATATTAATATTTGATACAACTTTAAGAGATGGTGAGCAAAGTCCAGGCGCTTCGATGAATATAGCTGAAAAAATTCAAATAGCATTACAATTAGAAAAATTGAATGTCGATATAATAGAAGCAGGATTTGCGGCAGCTAGTCCTGGTGATTTTGATGCGATTGCTAAAATTGCAGATGTTGTTAATAATAGCAGAGTTTGCTCTTTGGCACGAGCTGTTGATTCAGATATAAAAGCTGCTGGTGAAGCTATACAAAAAGCAAAAATGAATAGAATTCATACTTTTATAGCAACAAGTCCTATTCATATGGAATATAAATTAAAAATGACACCAGATGAGGTAATAAAAAGAGCAGTAAAAGCTGTAACTTATGCTAGAACTTTTGTAGATGATGTTGAATTTTCATTAGAAGATGCTGGACGAAGCGAAATGTCATTTATGAAAGAGATTACTCAAGCTGTGATTGAAGCAGGTGCAAAAACAATCAATTTGCCTGATACTGTTGGTTATAGATTGCCAACGGAAATTTATAATATGGTAAAAGAGATGGTTGATTTTTGTGAAGATAAAGCAATAATTTCATTACACAATCACAATGATTTAGGTTTGGCTGTAGCAAATACTTTGGCAGGTATTCAAGCAGGAGCAAGACAAGTTGAGTGTACTATCAATGGATTGGGTGAGCGTGCTGGAAATGCAGCTATGGAAGAAGTTGTAATGACTCTAAAAACAAGAAAAGATTTTTTTGCTAAAAATGATAAAATTTTTGATACAAATATTAATACAAAAGAGATATACACCGCAAGTAGATTGGTAGCAACTATTACAGGAATAGAACCACAGCCAAATAAAGCAATAGTTGGAAAAAATGCATTTGCTCATGAAAGTGGTATTCATCAAGATGGCGTATTGAAACATCAAGAAACTTATGAAATTATGAAGCCAGAAGATATCGGAATTGAGCAAAATAATTCTATAGTTCTGGGAAAACATTCTGGTCGTGCTGCATTTAGGGACAAGTTAAATACTTTAGGTTTTGATGACATAAATGATAAAGAATTAAATATCGCATTTGATAGATTTAAGATATTATGTGATAAGAAAAAAGATATTTTAGACGATGATATTAGGATGATTATTACTGATGAAAAATTAAATGTTGAAAAAATTTATGAATTAATTTCATTGCAATTATCTGATTTTAGTGGAGGAATACCAAGTGCTGTTGTTTCTATAAAATATGATGGGAAAGTGATTGTTGATGCAGCAATTGGAAATGGTACTGTTGATGCAGTATTTAAAACTATTGATAGAATTACTGGCTTCAATGGGAAACTTTTAGAGTATCAGGTAAATTCTGTAACAGAAGGAAAAGATGCGTTAGCAAAGGTTATTTGTAAAGTATCATTTGAGGGAGAATTGCCAACTATTGGTCATGGTTTAAATATTGATACTATGTTAGCAAGTGCAAGAGCTTATGTGAGTGCATTAAATAGTTATTTGTCTTTAAAATAAAATGACACACCCGTTAGTATTATTATCATACTCAATTAAAGCGTCAAGATATTATACGAACGCTAAAAATTTAGCTTATGATATTTTAGATAATACTGCATCTTTAAAAAAGAGATATTTTGATTTTTTTATGATATTTCTTGTGCTTAGCACGATAGCGATTTTGATATATGAAGTAAATCATCCTCTTGTGCCTTGGCTAGATACATATGAACTATTTGCAATCATTATATTTATAGTTGAGTGGTTTGGGCGTTTTTGGATATATTCAAGTTTTCATAATCAAATAATAGAAGATTATGAAAAATCTCAAATTTTAGGGAAAAATTTTATAATTTCAAATTCATTAAAAAAAGCATTTAAAGAAAAATTTGATTTTATAGTTTCTCCTTTAGCGATTATTGATTTATTGGCTATTTTACCATACTATAGACCACTTAGAATTTTAAGAATTTTACTTTTATTTAGACTTTTTAAAATTTTAAGATATACAAACTCTATAAATCAGTTTTCTGTAATTTTTAGAGAAAAAAAATTTGAGTTTCTTACTCTTTTATTGATGTTTTTAATGGTTGTTGCTTTTGGCTCAACTATTATATTTATATACGAAGGTGCTGGAGTAAATGCAAATATTAATTCATTTTTTGATGCTATATATTGGGCAATTATTACAATTTCCACTGTTGGATATGGTGATATTTCACCAATTACATTTGAAGGAAAATTAGCAACATTATTTTTAGCAATGGGTGGATTGTCTGTAATAGCATTTAATACATCTATTATTACAGCTGCCTTGACAGAACGAATGCAAATAATCAAAGAAGAAAAAGTTGTAGGAGAAGCAAATCGACTAAAAGAATTTGTAGTAATTTGTGGCTTTGGTCATATGGGTAAAGTTTTGGCATCAGAATTTGAAAAAGTAAAACAAAAATTTATCATTATAGAGCAAGATGATTTTATGCTTGAAGATGCTATTTCTAAAGGATATTTAGCTATAAGAGGCGATGCTACTGATACTTCATTATTAGATAGCATGGGAATAGATAGTGGCGTAACTTCATTGATAGCTATTACAGATTCAGACGCAGTTAATCTATCTATTGTTTTATCTGCAAAGTCTATAAATGATAAATTAAATATTATAGCACTTGCAAACAATCATAACTCAAAAGAAAAATTAAAAATAGCAGGAGCTAATCAAATTGTATTATCAAATGAAATTACAGCATTAGTAGCATCTGAATATGTTGGGCAACCTATCGCATTTGAAGCAATTGATGAAATCTTGATAGATCAAGAGGGTGCTACTATGGATGAGATTGAAGTATTGGAAAACTCACATTTTATAGGAAAAAAATTAGAAGATATAGATTTTGATGGATATAATTTATCTTTAATAGGTATTGTAGATGCAAAAGATAGATCTAATTTTCAATTCAATCCTAAGAAAAATGAATATATTATTCAGTCAAAAGATATAATGATTGTAATAGGATATTCTAAATCAATATCAGAATTTAAAGTACATTTTTTACTTGCAAAACCAAGGTTTAAAAAATGAAAAAAAATAAAATTATAATTTTTGGATACAGTAAAATCGGCGAACAAATTGCAAAAACATTAAACACAAAACAATATAAAATTATAATAATAGAAGAAAATAAAGAAAGATACACTCAAGCAGTATCTCAAGGTTATGAAGTTTTTAATTTATCTTTAATGGAAGATGAAAATTTATTGAAAATAGGAATTAAAGACAATGATATTAAGGCATTTTTCTGTGTAAATGATGATAAAAATATAAATTTATTTGTAACTTTAAGCACTAGAAATTTAAATAAAAATCTTAAAATAATATCCTTGTCTTTTGCCAAAGAAGATAATAAAAAAATGCTTCTAGCAGGTGCAAATAAAATTATAAATCCTTATGAAATAGGCGGAATTAGAATATTTAGACTTTTAAATAAGCCATTGATTTTGGATGTGCTTGATAATATTTTATTTAGTCAATCAGATATTGAAGTAGCAGAAATAACAATAGAAAAAGGCTCATATTTAGATGGTGTTTATTTTAAAGATTTGGAAATAGCACAAAAATATAATTTAGTAATTTTAGGACTTCAAGACAAAGAATTGAGTGATAATTTTATATTTTACTCAAGTGGCATAAATCATAAGATAGATATAGGGGATACTTTGGTAGTATTAGGCTTATCATTAGATTTAGAAAAATTTAGAAATTCATTATAATTTTAAAAATAAAAAGGACACAAGTTGCAGTTTAATTTTTTCCTAAAACTTTTAAGAGAATCTTTTAGAGATTTACTTCCTATAGTTTTGGTAATACTTTTTTTTCAGTTAGCAATATTGCAAACAATTCCAGACAATTGGATGCCTACAACGATAGGTATGATAATCGTAGGTTTTGGTCTTGCTATTTTTTTACATGGTTTGGAGATTGGTATATTTCCCGTTGGAGAAGGATTGGCAAAAGATTTTGCAAATCATGGTTCAACCTTTTGGATTTTAATCTTTGGATTTATGGTTGGCTTTGGTACAACTATTGCAGAACCAGCTTTGGTTGTTATTGCAGATAAGGCTGCTTCTATTAGTTGCGGAAGAATCGATCCTAGTCATTTAAGATATGTAGTTGCTATATCTGTTGGTTTTGCGATACTTTTAGGTGTCTATAGAATCATTAAAGGTCATCCGATTCATTATTATATTATTGCAGGATATGTTGCTGTTGTTAGTGTAACTTTCTTTGCTCCAAAAGAAATAATTGGTTTAGCTTATGATTTAGGTGGAGTTACAACTTCAACCGTAACAGTGCCCTTAGTAGCAGCTCTTGGAATTGGTTTAGCTTCAACAATAAAAGGTCGAAATCCTATAATAGATGGATTTGGACTTATTGCGTTTGCTTCGCTTACTCCTATGATTTTCGTGCAGATTTATGGTATTGCTGTATATAATTTAGTTGAAGTAAAAAATGTGGCACAAACTATTGTTGAGTGTTCGGCGTCTGTACCTACTGAAATTTCGGTTTCTTCACTGATATTTGGAATGACAAGTGTTGTTAAAGATGTTTTCCCTATTTTGGCAATAATTTTATTTTTTCAATACGGTATTTTGAAAAAAAGTATAAAAAACATAAGATTGGTTTTTGCTGGATTTATTTTGGTAGTAATTGGCCTGTATGCTTTTATTCTTGGTCTTGAATTAGGTTTATTTCAGCTTGGCGAAACAATGGCATATCAGCTTACAAATGCAGGAAATGTATGGATTATATATTCTTTTGCATTTGCAATTGGTTTTTCTACTACTATGGCAGAACCTGCACTTGTAGCAATAGCAAAAAAATCAAAAGAGATAAGTGATGGAAAAATAAATGATTTTATTTTAAGACTTTTTGTTGCTATGGGTGTTGCTATTGGTATTTCTCTTGGAGCTTTTAGAATAGTTGATGGCGGACATATTCATTATTATATTATTGCTGGATATTTGATAGTAATAGGCTTGACATTTATTGCACCAAAACATATAATCCCACTTGCTTTTGATAGTGGAGGGGTAACAACTTCAACTGTAACAGTACCTTTAGTAGCAGCTCTTGGTATTGGACTTGCTACAAATATTCCAGATAGAAGTCCTTTGGTTGATGGCTTTGGACTTATTGCTTTTGCTTCTTTGTTTCCTATGATTACTGTTATGCTTTATGGAATTATGGTAGAAAGATTGAATATTAAAGGCGATACTGAAATTGAAATTGACGAAACAAGAGATGAACTATCTAAAATTCATGGTTCATCTGAAGATGCTGCTAATATAAATCTTTCAACTATTAATATTGATGCAAGTGGATTAAGACATTCTTTGATGTTAGATTTTTCTGCTGTTGTTTTAATAGTTCCTGAGGATAAAAAAGAAGAAGCACTTAAAGCCGCACAAGATGGTGGAGCTAGTGGTGTAACTATTACTAAAGCATCTGGAATGGGATTAAATGAGTTGGAAAATTTTTATAGAGCAAGTCATGAAGAAAATGATATTTTGCTTTTATTTATAGTTCCATCTTCTATTGTTGATTCTATTATTACAAGTATTATAAAGAAAATGCATATTACATCTACTGGCGATGGAATAGTATTTTCTGTTCCTATTAGTCATGTAAAAGGCATTAGTTTAAGACAACATGATGTTTTTAAAGATGGAATTAAAGAGTTAGTAAAAGATAAATCGAAAATGGATAATGATAGCGTTAAATAAATTTTTAAGGAGATAATTTGAAACATCTGATAGTAATATTAATCTGTACATCATTTTTAATGGGTGGAAAATTATTTAATAGATTTAAAACTGGTGAACAGATATTTACGCAAATGGGATGTTGGAAATGTCATGGGAAAAAGGCTGAAAAATCAGCATTGGGTAGAAGTAGGGTTGTTTCTAATCTTTCAAAAATGCAAATATTGGCAAAATTTTCACAGTTTAGAAAAAGTTCAGATCCAATATTGCGTACAAAATTAGTATCTTTAACAAGAAAAGATAAAGAAAAATTAGCACAATATATGTCTTCTTTGGGGGCTAGTGTGTGCTATGGAAACAAGCCTTGCTATTAGGAAGAAAAAAAGAATTATTAATTTTTGAAAGAAAATACAATAGTCCAACTTCTAGTTTGCAATTTTTATTTGGTAAAAAATATAGTGGCAAAACATCACTGCTTAACGGATTTTTGAAAGACAAAAAAAGTCTTTATATTTCACAGCAAGAGATGATGCCTTTGTTTTTATTTTCAGCTATTGCAAATAAAATGTATAATTTTTTTTCATTAAATGGATTAAATGTTCAATATGATAATTTTAAGGATATTTTATATTTACTTAGTGAACAAAATATTGAAAAAAAATTGGTAATAGTAATAGATGATTTTCAAAATATTTTAAAAGCTGATAAAAATGCATTTGATGATTTAATTGAAATATGGAAAAAGAAATTAAAGAATAAAAATATTCAACTTGTTATTTCTAGCTCAATTTGTTTTAGTGCTTTAAAAAATAGAAAAATAGAAAAAATATCTTCAAATATAATAAAATTAGAATCCTTAGATTATGCTTGTGTTGGGAGACTTTTCCCAAAGATTGAAAAGATGGATGAAATGTTTATTTATTCATTGTTTGGAACTGAGCCTGCTTATTTGAAATATTATAATCCAGAAAAGGATTTTATTAGAAATGTTTATGATTTGATTTTATCTGGTGATTCTCGTTTTTTTGATAATGGTATGGCTATTTTAAAAGAAGAACTACACGATGTAGGCACTTACGCTTCTATTTTATACACTATATCAATGGGAAATGTTAAGATAGGAGATATTGCTGAATCTTTAAAAGTAAAGTCAACATATTTGACTAGATATTTACAAAAACTTAATGATATGATGCTGATAGAAAAAAGATTGCCACTTAATGATGATGTAAAAAAAAGTAAATATGGACGATACTATATAAAAAGTAATTTTTTAAGATTTTGGTTTTGCTATGTATATCCAAATAATTCAGCACTTCTAAATGGAAAAATTATGAGTGTAGTGAAATTTATACAAAAAGATTTTATTTCAAGAATAGTAAAAGAATCCTATAAAAATTATATGAAAGATATGATAGCGGAAAATGCTAAACAATTATTTGGATATGAGCCTTTAAAAATAGAAAGTTGGTGGGACAATAAAGGCAATGATATTGATATAGTTGCATATAATAGAAAACAAATAACATTTGTGCAGATTTTTTGGGAAGAGATGAAAGTGGCACAAAATCACTATACAAAGTTGCAATCAATGGCTGAAAATTTTAATACTACCTTAAAAAGAAACTACATAATCATCACAAAAAATACTTTTTTAAACACAAAATAAATACTTTTTATAAAATAATACATAATTAAAATTCATTTTTATAAAATACCTATAAACTCCTTGATACATTCTATTGTTTCTAGTATTTAGTATTATTATACAACACAACATAATCAAATAAAAATTTATACAAAAATTGTTAATCTTTTATGCACAAATACGGTATAATATTACTATATAAAGTTATCCAAGGATAATTGAGGAGTGCAAAATGCCAAAGTCAAATAGTATTGTAAATTATAAAGCAAAAAAAGTTGTTATTGATAAAAAACCAGAAGCTGGAGAAAATGTTTCAGTTTATGTAAGGCCTGGTGATGAAGTAGATTTCAATCTTGAAGATTTTGATCTTGAAGATGCAAAATATGAACTTGTCGGTGGTGATATTGTTTTAGATTTGCCAGATGGTGGAAAATATACTTTTGTTTCAATGGCTTTAATGGGTTACGGCGACAATCCTCCTGCTTTTGCTTCAAAAGGTTCAAATATTATGTCTCTTGATAGCATTTTATCTAGAATAGAAGAGGTAAATGAAGTATCTTTTGATTCTGTTGTTACTAGCACTCCTGTTGAAGTAATACCTGAAGAACCAAGAGAGGAAGTTGTTGTAAGACCTCCCGTAATCCAGCAAACTGTATCAGAAGAAGTTGAATCTACTACAGCGGAATTTGATTATGAAAGTTTATATGCTCCTCCAAAAGAAATTCCTGAGATTATTACTCCCTTTCTTAGTGATAGTGCAGCTCCTGTTGTTCCAAAAGGTACTCCAGCAGAAGAGGAAGAAACTTCTCCTCCAACTTTTGAGATTACTGCTGGTATTCAGCATGTTAGTAAATCTCATAGTGAAATTGGTACTACATTTGTTGTCCAAGGTGGCGGTGGAACGGCTTATGAAAATAATGATTTAGATCCAGAAAAACAAACAGATTACAGTGAACTTAAAAAACAACTAAATGGTGAAAAAATAGATTATTCTCATATAGAATCTGGTAAATATTCTCATACTACCATAAACGCAGACAATGAAGATCTTTTTGGTGATGCTTATGTTTCAAGAGCGATACAAATATTTCCTGTTATGTCGATTGGTTTTGGAGTTGAGTCTATATCTGTATCTATAAAAGGAGACACAGAAAATATTGAAGGTATTTTTGGAATAGATGGAGCAGCTTTTAAAAATATCGGCGGAGCTTATACTGTATATGCTGCAACATACAAAGAGGATGGTAGTATTGATCAGGATGGTTTTTCAGTAAGCTCAAATGGTACATTAGAGTTTCATATTAAAGCAAAAGCAGGTATAACCGCTGATGTATTATTAGACATAAGCGGTAGTGCTGTTTGGGCAAGAGAAAATATTGATCCAAAATCACCGCATTATGCTATGGAACAACCAGAACCTAGCACATTAACTCCAATGGAAGATATAGCTCTTGGAGTTAATTTTAGGGAACTTGACAGATTAAGTCCAGATTTTGAATATAAATCAAGTGAATTTGAAAACGAGACAGGATTTGTTATAGATACAGGATTAAATGATAATGAAATATTAACAGGTCACGGTGATACTACTGTAAACGGTGGAGTTAAAAATGACACAATAATAGCACAGGAGGGTAGAGATACTTTGTATGGCAAACAAGGTGATGATACTATTTTTGCCGGTGATGGCAATGACTCTATTTATGGTGGAGCAGGTACGGATACAGTTTCTGGTGGAAAAGGTGATGATATAATTGATGGTGGTACAGGCGATGATGATATGGTTACTTTTGAGTCATTTTATCGAGAAGATAGTTTACTTGATGGTGTTATTGTTGATTTAACTGCTGAAACTGCAATAGGAGAAGGGACTGATGAGATATTAGGTGTAGAGCATATAATTGGTTCTGATTATGTGGATAATTTAACTGGAACTGCTGCTGTAAATACAATTCTTGCAGGAAAACAGTTTGATATTATAAACGGTATGGCTGGTGAAGATTATCTAGATGGTGGCACAGGAAATGATACTATTAGTGGAGGAACTGGCGACGATATTATTAAAGGTGGTTATGGAAACGATACTGTAGATTATACAAATTCATCAATTGGTGTTACAGTAAAGCTATATGATAAAGGAGCACTACATCAAGATAGTTACGGTGTAGCAACAGGTGGAGAGGATAATGATAAACTTTTTGATATAGAAAATATTTTGGGTTCTAGTGATGAAGATATGTTCATTGGTGACTCGGAAGATAATATTATGGATGGAAAAGGTGGTATAGATACTGTAAGTTATAAATCTACACAATCTGGTGATGCTGTAGATGTTGATTTGGAAGCTAATACAGCAACAGGAGATGGCGATGATACTCTTTATAATATAGAAAACATTATCGGTACTTCAAAATCTGATATCATAAAGGGTGATGATTCAAAGAATATTTTTGAAGGGTATAAAGGTGACGATATTTTACGCGGTAGAGATGAGGATGATACTCTTTATGGTGAAGAGGGGGATGATGCTTTATACGGTGGTGATGATGAAGATATTCTTTACGGTGGCGTTGATGATGATACTTTATATGGTGATGATGATGAAGATATTTTATATGGTGAAGATGGAGATGATATTCTTAGTGGTGGAAAAGGAGATGATACCATTGATGGTGGAAATTTGGAAGAATCAGGCGGAGATTGGGTAGATTATACTTATTTAGATAATAACAATGGAGTGGAAGTTAGCTTAAAAAGTGGAAGTGCTAAGGTTATGTCTGGTATGACAACAGTTGAAACAGATATCATAACAAATATTGAAAATATTCTTGGTAGTAATTATGATGATATTTTGACAGGAAATACAGATGGTAACACTTTATTTGGTGGCGGAGGCGTTGATACGGTTGTATATGACTATGTTTCATCTGTTGGTATCATTGCAAACTTATCTGGAGTCGAGCAAACATACGGTATAAACGATAAGATTACATCTGGCGTAGTTAATGAAAATGGAAAATTTGATATAGTAGAAAGTATCGAAAATTTAACTGGTTCAAATTTCACAGATACTATTTTTGGTAGTAGTGATGCTAATAAATTAATAGGAAAAGATGGCAATGATTATTTTGTCGGTGGTTTAGGAAAAGATTTTATTGATGGTGGAGCTGATGTAGATACTATTGATTATTCTGCAAGAAATTCTGGAATTAATGTTAGTTTGAAGGAAACTACAGCAAATGATGATGATGCTGACGGTATAGCTAATGTAAAGATTGGTGGAAGCAACGAAGATATAATAAAAAACATAGAAAATGTTATTGGTTCACAAGATGATGATTTTATTAAAGGAAATAGCGAAGTTAACTCTCTAGAAGGTGAAAGCGGAAATGATGTATTCGAAGTTTCTACAGGAAATGATTATATCGATGGAGGTGACGACTCTGATACTGTTGATTATTCTACTTGGACAACAGGAGCTTTGGATATTACTTTGCAAGAAAGTGAAAAAGCAGATTTTGCAGATGCGGGTGGCGGAAAAGCTGATAAACTATATAATATTGAAAATATCATTGGAACAGACAATGCAACAGGAGATAAACTAACTGGAGATTCTCAAAACAATACTCTTGAAGGAATGGCGGGAGATGATGAATTAAGAGGAAAAGGTGGCGATGATTCTTTGGATGGTGGTATTGGTAATGATACTTTAGATGGTGGCATAGGAACAAATATCATAGATGGTGGAAGTGCAATTTTTACTATTGATATAAAAACGATAGTGCAATCTACAGCAGAAACAACTTCTACTTATGGATTTAAAATAGGTAGCACGGATGTTTATTTTGATTTATTAAATGGAATAGCATATGATAAAACAGCCATATTAAATGCAATTAAAGCTGAGTTTGACTCAAAGAGTTTTCCTACTAGTGAAACACTTACTATTGAAGCAGATAAGTTAGTTTTAAATTCAGAAGAAATAGTTTCTATAAATCGTGTAGAGATGGAAATATCAGGTGGAGATACTATTGATTATAGCAGTATTGAATCTGATGTAACTGTTAAATTGTCTTTAACGGGTTCTCAAGCTGTTAGCACAGGAATAAATGACAAACTTGCAAGCATAGAAAATATAAAAGGTAGTGACAAGGATAATACCAAAGATAATTTAACAGGAAATGACGGTGACAATACAATAGAAGGCTTAAAAGGAGATGATTATTTAGAGGGTGGAGAAGGTAATGACAATTTAATTGGTGGAGAAGGTGATGATATATTAAGAGGCGGAAAAGGAAACGATATTTTAAATGGTGGCGCTGGAGTTGATATTGCCGATTACTCTGATACTTCTGAGGATTTAAATGTTGACCTTTCAAGTATCGAACAAGGAAAAGGTTCTGAAATTAGTAAAAATCTCGGAATAGACACATTTGTTGATATTGAAGGTGTTATTGGCGGTACTGGAGATGATGTTTTAATAGG
>JAOZVJ010000015.1:15226-18198 GCA_029938215.1 Arcobacteraceae bacterium
AATATTGATATGGGTATAACTGATATACAAAAAATTAGTGGCAGTATAGGAAAATTAAAAATAGAAACCGTTGAAAATCTTGAAGGCGGTAAATCTGGTGATGTGCTAGGTGGAGATGATGAAGACAATTTTATTATAGGTCTAGCTGGCGATGATACACTTAGAGGTCGTGGTGGTAGCGATACGCTGATTGGCGGAGATGGAACTGATACTATTGATTTTACATCACATAAAGTAAACAATACTAGCGATGGAATTGAAACTGCAACATATAAAAAATTTATAGATGATTCAATAACTGAAGATGATATTTCAATAAACAGTAATATCACAAAAGGTATCGAAATAGATATGACTAAAGATGAAGACCAGATTGTAAAAGATGGTAGTACTAATGATAAAATGGATTCTGCTTATGATATAGAAAATATTATAGGTAGTGCATTTGCTGATAGTATAACAGGAGCAAATAAAGGTTCAGTTCTTATAGATAAAGGAGCACCATCTTTAATTAAAGAAGTTGATGGAACTGGTGAAGAAGCTGATAAAGTAAAACTTGAAATAACAATAAAAAATGCTGATGATTCTACAACTACAAAAACTTTAGTGTTTACAAATGGTAGCAAGGATGTTTATAATGCAGCATCAACTCCAGTAATTGTTTTTACTCTTGCGGCAGTATTTTCAGAAAGTTTGAAAGCATCACAAATAATTGATGCGATAAATGGAAGCACAGAAACAAGTAGTGATCTTGAAGTATCAAATGATGTTGGTATTGATGTTGGAATACTTGTAAAATCAAAAGTAGATGGGAAAGATTTATTATTGAAACTTACTCACGAAGATAATCCTTCTAGTCTAGTAGAAACAGTTTTTGAAAATGCAACGACATTAGATAATAAAATCGAAGGTGGCTTGGGTGCTGATGAAATAAATGGCGGTGCCGGAGATGATGTGATTTATGGTGCATTGCAAGGAAATAATCTTGCTGGTGGAACTGGTTTGGCTTTAGATGGAAATGATATACTTTATGGCGGAACAGGTAATGATACTTTGTATGGTGGATATGGTGATGATATACTTTACGGAGATGAAGGCGAGGATACTCTTTACGGTAATTTTGGCAATGACACTCTTTATGGCGGGGCAAATGATGATAGTCTGAATGGTGGAGCTGGTAATGACTCTTTAGATGGTGGTACAGGCAATGATACACTTACAGGAGAAGATGGAGAAGATACTTTATCAGGTGGTGCAGGTGCTGATATTTTAGAGGGTGACGATGGAAACGATACTTTAGATGGTGGTGATGATAATGATAAATTGTATGGTGGTGCAGATGATGATACTCTTTATGGTGGATTAAAAACTGGTACTGGTGGAGCATCAAATGGTGAAGATTCTATTTATGGTGGTACTGGAAATGATACTGTAGATTATTCATCACTAGAAAATACAAATGCTATCTCTGTAACACTTAACACAACCACAGAAGCTACTGTTATAGTAAATGATGGGAATACTGATAAAATAAAAGATGTTGAAAATGTTATTGGTGGTGCAGGAGATGATAATGTTACAGGTGATAGTGCTGTAAATATTTTAACTGGAAATGACGGTGCTGATACTTTAAGTGGTGGAACTGAAACTGATTTATCTACTGGTGATACTCTTTATGGAAATGATGGAAATGATATTTTAAATGGAGATGGCGGAAAAGATATTTTATATGGTGGCGCTGATGATGATATTTTAAATGGTGGCAATCAAGATGATGAACTTCATGGTGGAGTAGGAGCAGATACATTATTAGGTGGAGCGCATAATGATAAACTATTTGGAGGTTTTGGGGCTGATAATCTAATTGGTGGAACAGGAAATGATACTTTAAACGGTAGCAAAGAGGGTGAAACAAATGAAATAAGCACAACAATAGATACTGCTGATTATTCAAACGCATCAGGTGGTATTGTTGTTGATATGTCAAAAGATGGCTCAAGTGGAAATGAGCAAGTTTCGGTTGATGGAGATAGTGGAAAAGATGTATTAAATAATATTGAAAGAATAGTTGGTTCTAGTACTGTTGATAATATTACTGGTCATACAGCTAATGATATATTTGAAGGACAAAAAGGCGAAGATGTTCTTAATGGAGCTAGTGGAAATGATACTCTTACAGGCGGTATAGGCAATGACAATATAGATGGTGGTGCAAATAATGATACTTTAGTAGGTGGTACGGGTGATGATACTTTAGTAGGAGGGGCTGGAAATGACCTATTAAGAGGTGATAGCGAAATTAAAATCAATATAGGCACTCCTGCAAATAGTCATGATTATACATTTAAAATTGGTAATATTGATATTGCCTATACTTCGGATGATAGTGCTACAAAAACTGAAATTATTGATGGATTAAAACTAGCTTTTAATCAAAGTTTAGATGCAAAAGCATTAGGAAGTATAGATACTGATACTGATAATTTATATATAACAACATACTCAAAAGATACAACAGTATCACAAACAGATACTACCAATATGGAAACTATAGCAAAAAGTTCAACTTTAAATATTCAAACTCTTGAAAATAATTATACATATAGTTTTACAATTGGTGACCAAATAGTTTCATTTCTATCAAATGGTAGTGCAACAAAAGCTGAAATACTTACAGGATTAAAAGCTGATTTTGATGGAAATGATAATGCAACAGTATTAGGAACAGCTACTATTGATGGTACAACTTTAGTAGTAAATACTAATAGTTCAGATACAAATTTAATAGAAATTGATACAAATTTAAAATTTATAGATTCTTCATCGGATACTGCTGATTATAGTGCTTCATCAAATGGTATTACTGCAGACATGAATGATTCTAGTCAAATATCAGATGATGGACATAGCGGTATAGATACTTTGATAAATGTAGAAAATATTAAAGGAAGTGCTCAAGAAGATGAGATTAC
>JAOZVJ010000015.1:18298-23364 GCA_029938215.1 Arcobacteraceae bacterium
TATGGAGATACTGTTGATTATAGTACTTTGGATAGTTCAATCACAGCTGATAGTTCTGGAGTTACAGGGGTAAAAGTTGATTTATCAAATACTACAACTTCTCAAAGAATTCATGACGATTTTGGATCAGATACAATTACAAAGATTGAAAATGTTATAGGTTCTGTTCTTAATGATTCTATAAAAGGTGATGCTGGAAATAATACTTTAAGTGGTGCTTTAGGCGATGATATTTTAGTAGGTGCTAGTGGAAATGATGTGCTTGATGGAGGTGTAGGAACTGAGGATACAGCCGATTATTCTGATAATGATGCAGGTAAAGTTATATCTGTAGATATGTCTCAAACTCAACAAGTAACAGATGATGGATTTAGTAGCAGTGATACACTTGTGGCTATAGAAAAAATTAAAGGTAGTCAAGGTAATGATACTTTTAAATTAGTTAAAGATGATATGCTAACTATTATTGATGGGCATGATGGAAGTGGAGATGAGGTTGATTTTTCAATTAATTCATTATCAAATAACATATCTGTAGATATGACACAAGCAACTGAACAAATTGTATTTACAAATACTTTGGATAAATATACAATTGAAAATATAGAAAAAATTAAAGGCAGTCAAGGTGATGATACTTTTAAATTAACAGCAAGTACAACTGATACTTTTGATACTATAGATGGCGATGATGGCGATGGCGATACTGTAGATTATAGTGGTGTCGATGCTAAATATAAATTAGATTTAGATTTGACAGATACACAAGCAGAACTTATAAATACCTCAGATAGCAGTGTTGATGATATGGATATTTTAACAAATATAGAAAATATTACCGGAACATCAAATAATGACACAATTACTGGCGATACCAATATAAATACCATCATAGGAAATGCTGGAAATGATATTATTCATGGTGGAGATGAAAGTGAAAATCTAACAGATAAAGGCGATAAGCTAGAAGGTGGAGCCGGAGTAGATGAGCTTTATGGAGATGCCGGAAATGATACACTTTATGGTGGTATTGATGATGATACACTTTATGGAGGAACCGGTAAAGATATTTTAAACGGTGAAGCAGGTGCAGATACTATTAGTGGTGGAAAAGGTGATGATACTATTGATGGTGGTACAGTAGATGATGGTACAGGAGATTGGGTAGATTATACTTACCTTGATGGAGCTGGTGGTAATACAGGTGTAATTGCAAATTTGGCAGGAACTACTGCAACTGATATAGGAAGCGGTAGTGAAGTTGGAACTGATACTATTACAAATGTTGAACATTTACAAGGTAGTAAATTTGCTGATACACTTACGGGCGATACAGGCAACAATACTTTAAGAGGTATGAATGGTAATGATACTTTAAGTGGTAGTGCTGGAAATGATGATTTTATAGGTGGTTCATTAAGATATGCAGATGGTGGATATGTAAAAGCATCAGGTGGAATTGATGTAGTTGATTATAGTGATGAAACTGTTGAAGATTTAGTTGTAAATATTGCAGATGGTGATCATGTTATTTCAGCTTCTCAAGGAACTGATACTTTTTCTTCTATTGAGGGTGTCATTGGCGGATCTAAAAATGATACGCTTACTGGAAGTGATGAAACAAATGTGCTTAAAGGTATGGATGGCAATGATACACTTTTAGGTGGAAAAGGTGGAGCAGACGCTTCAAGTGCAGATGTTATTGATGGTGGAGATGGTCAAGATTTTGTTTCGTATGAATTTATGAATAGTGATGGTGCTTATACTCAAGGTATCGATATAGATTTAAACAACGAAGATGCGCAAGATGTTGGTCAAGCTGATTTTGTAAAAATTTCAAATGTGGAAAATCTTACAGGAAGTAAATTTGCAGATAGTATTAAAGGTGAAGAAAATACAAATATACTAATCGGTGGAGATGGAAATGATAGTTTAAGTGGTCAAGGTGGAAAAGATATATTAATAGGCGGTACAACAGAAAGTGGTCTTGGTGATACAGGGTCAGATACTGCATTATATAATACAGATACTACACCTGCATCAAATGGAATAGTTGTAGATATGGATAAAGTATCTGCACAAGTTACTGATGATGGATATCATTTAGATTCTTCTGTTCAAAGTGATACATTGTTTGGAATAGAGAATATCACTGGGGCTGACTTAGCAGACAAAATAGTGGGTGCTAGTACTTTTAGAGTAAATATTTCAGGGAAAATTGACCATTTAGATCAAATGGTTGAAACAGATAAATTAAAATTAACAGTTGGTACAGATTCTGAAATATCTATAGATGTAACTGAAAATATGGTAGCTGGAAAATTCCAAGAAATAGCAACTATTTTAAACAATAATAATACATTTAATGCAAATTATGTAGCTTCAAGATCAAATCATGATGGAGATGCTGATGTATTAACTATAAAAGCAATAGATGGAACAGTTGTAGATTTTGGTGTAGCTATAAAATTAACAAATAGTTCAGATGTCGAACAAGTTGCAACAAGTACAGTTTTAAGCGAAAGTATGGATAATACTTTTACTGGAAATGCTGGAGATGATATCCTTTCTGGAAAAGCCGGTAATGATGAACTTCTTGGTGGAGATGGAGATGATAATTTAAAAGGTGGTACTGGAAATGACACTATTGATGGTGGTAAACATACTTTAGAGGATGCAACACAAGGAAACGGTACTGTTGCATCAACAAAAGGTGATACAGTTGATTATAGTGAAAGAAGTGAAGCGGTTGTAATTTCTAATTTAACTACAGGTGCAGGAACTGCAACAGTTGATGGAACTGAAACTGATACTTTATTAAATATAGAAAATATTACAGGTTCACAAGTAGCAGATGATATTAAAGGTGATGAACTAAATAATACAATTGATGGACAAGATGGAAATGATAATCTTGCCGGTGGATTTGGAAATGATTATATTGATGGCGAAGATGGGACAGCTGATACAGTTGATTATAGTTATCTAACAGAAACAAATCAAACTGTAACTGTTAATTTACAAAATGAAACAGCAACAGAAAATGAAAATGGATCTACAAGCTATGTCGATATATTAAAAAATATAGAGAATGTAATGGGTGGAGAGAAAGATGATACTATTACAGGAGATTCAAAAGCAAATGAACTAAACGGAAATGATGGTAGTGATATTTTTTATAGAAGTGGCAATAGTGATGTTGTAAAAGGTGGAGTTGATAAGGGTTCTGCTGATGTTGATATTGTTGATTATAGTGTGGCAAATGGAGATATAGCAGATGCAACAGCAACACAAAAAATTACTCTTACGACAGAAGCTGATAATACAACATATACTGTTGTAAAAAATGATGGTGGTACAGATACTCTTACTGCTATTGAAGAGGTAAGAGGTTCTGATGTTGCTGATGATATTACTGGTGGCGGACTTGCTGATACTTTTTATGGTGGAGCTGGCGCTGATGATATTACTGGTGGATTAGGAAATGATAAATTAGATGGTGAAGTTGGTAATGATACTTTTAAAACAACTTCATTAGTAGATGGTGCCGATATAATAGATGGTGGAAATGAAGAAGATACAAGTAGGGGAAGTGATACTGTTGATTACAGCGAGATAACAAATAGCGATACTGTAAATACAACAGAGGGCGGTATTCATATAGAGCTTAAAGATACTGCACAAGCTGAGATAGTTGTTGATAGCAATGATGATGGAACTTACGATGATACTACTGATAATGATATAATTACTAATATAGAAAATGTAACAGGAACTCAAAACGATGATATTATTACAGGTGATGATGGTGTAAATATATTAAAAGGTGAAGCAGGCGATGATATATTAGCTGGTGGAAAAGGCAATGATACTTTAGATGGCGGAGACCATACGGTAGGAGCTAATTCTTTGCAAGGTTCTTCGACTCCTGATTGGGATAGTGCAAAAGGTGACTGGGTAGATTACACATATGTTGATGGTTTAACAAATACAGATGGTAAAGGTGTAAAAGTTGATTTATCTAATAATATTGCAACTGATTTAGGTGTTGATCAAAAAGTAGGAACTGATGCAATTACCAATATTGAAAACGCAAAAGGGAGTGGCTACGAAGATACTCTAATAGGTGATAGCGGAAATAATACTTTAGAAGGTATGGATGGAAATGATACTTTAACAGGTGGGGCTGGAGATGATTATTTAAAAGGTGGAAATGGTACTGATGTAGCTGATTATAGTGCTGCAACGGAAGATTTAGATGTAAATATTGCTAATGGAACAAATAAATTTATAAGTACTTCACAAGGAAGCGATTCTTTTTCAAGTATTGAAGGAATTATAGGTGGTTCTGGAGACGACACATTAACTGGTAACAATGTAGCCAATGAATTAAAAGGAAATGAAGGAGATGATACTCTTTTAGGAGCTGGTACTAGTAATGGCGGTGGCGTTGATATTTTAGATGGTGGTGAAGGTGGTGAAAAAACTGGAGATTTTGTAAGTTTTGATTACATTGATAGCGGTACTAGTGCAACAATAGATTTAAATGAAACAGGTACACAAAATATTGGTGGAAATGTTCAATTACTTAATATTGAAAATGCACTTGGTGGAAAAGGCAATGATATAATTTATGGTAATGCAGATAGAAATGTAGTATCTGGAAATGATGGAAATGATTTTTTAATTGGTCGAGATGGCAATGATGTTTTAATTGGTGGAAAAAATGAAAGTGATAATGAAGGTTATGTTTTAAATACAGCACCTAGATTTGTGGATACAGCAGATTATAGTACAGATTCTGCAAATGCTATATATGGTATTTCTGTTAATATGGAAGAGATGTCAAATCATGTTATAAATGATGGATATGGTATAGGTGGTGGTGTAACAACTGATACTATGTACGGTATTGAAAATATAAAAGGTAGTGATTTATCAAATAGAAGCGATGAAATAGTTGGAGCTGAACATTCAAGAGCAAATTTATCAGTAGGTTTAAACGAATTAAAAAATTTAAGTAACACGGATGTGGTTAAAATTAAAATTGGAGCAGAGGAAGTAAC
>JAOZVJ010000015.1:23464-25423 GCA_029938215.1 Arcobacteraceae bacterium
CAAGAAAATGGTAGTCAAGGAAATGTAGATGTTAAAACAGAAAAAGGTGATTGGGTAGATTATAGTTATATAACAGAAGATGGAAGTGGAAACAATGGGGTTGCTGTCAACATCAATACTGCAGAATACAATGGCTTGGTATCCGGTAAGGCCGTAGATATAAATGGTGGATCAGAAGTTGGAACAGATACAATTTCATTTGTTGAAAATATAGCAGGAAGTAAAAATGAAGATACTTTGGTCGGTGATGATAATAATAACACTATCAAAGGAGATAAGGGTTCTGATTTATTAATTGGAAACAAAGGAACTAATTATCTTGATGGTGGTGATGGAGTTGATACTGTTAATTATAATTGGTTGCAAACAGATCAAAAAGTTGTTGTTAATTTAGGTGCAGATTTAGATACGGTTACAAGTGGTGTACAAAATGCTATGGCAAATGCTACAACGGATACTATAGAAAATATTGAAAAAATAATTGGATCTGATGCAAGCGATACGATTACTGGGTCTTCATCAGATAATGATTTAAACGGCGGACTTGAAAGTGATACATTTTTTAGAAGTGCTGGTAGTGATATAATCGATGGTGGAGGTACAGCAAGTGCTGACTTGGTTGATTATAGTATTTATAATGGTAAAGATGGTAAAGATTTTAATGGTGATTATAGTGCAAATGATGAAGATTTAACAGTAGCTCAAAGTGTTACAATTACTACTGAGCCAGACAATGTGACTTATAAAGTAGATAAAAGTGATAGTGGTATAGATACGCTTACAAATATAAAAGAGATAAGAGGTTCTGATGAAGCTGATGATATCACAGGTGGTGCAAATGCTGATACTTTTTATGGAGGATCTGGAAATGATGTTATTGATGGAAAAGCTGGAAATGATAAACTAGACGGTGAAGCAGGAAATGATACTTTTAAAGCAACTAGATTTGCATCAGGAACTGATGGAAATGATGCCTTTACTGGTGGAACTGGAAATGACACAATTGATTATAATGTATTAGAAATTGGAGATGGAAGTGGTATAACTGCAAAACTTCATCAAACAACTCAACAAACCGTTCATTCAAAATTTGGTGATGATATATTTGATGGGATTGAAAATATAAATGGAACTATTTTAAATGATACTATTGAAGGTAATGCTGACGCAAATGAACTTTGGGGTAATGAAGGAAATGATGAACTAAAAGGAAATGGTGGAGCTGACAAACTTCATGGTGGAAGTGGTGACGATACTTTTATATATGATTCAACGATAACAAAAGCAAACGGTGATATTGTTGATGGTGGAACTCACACTGATACAACTGATATACAAAGTGGAAATGCTGCAAAAGTAGGTCATGGAGATACTATTGATTATAGTGATTTAACAATCACTGATGCAGATATTGGAGTTGAGGTAATTTTAAATAAAAGTGAACAATCAGAAGTAAAAATTACAGGCGATAATGAGCATTATATAAAAAATATTGAAAATATTATAGGTAGTAACGGTAAAGATGATATTAAAGGAGATGATCAAAATAATCTTTTAATAGGTGGAGAAGGCGATGATACTTTGGATGGAAATGAAGGTAATGATACTCTAAAAGGTGAAGCTGGAAGTGATACATTTGTAGTAAGAGATAGCGGAACTACTGTTTATGATGGAAGAGGTGCGGGAGGTGCTAATGATGGTAATGATGTAGATACTGCTGATTTTTCAAAAATTGCAACTTTAAATACAGATAAAATTGTAGTTGATCTTGAAACTGGTAACTTTAAACTTAATGGAAATGTAATTGCTGGTACTACATTTTATGATATGGAGGGTGCTGAAGGTGGAGCAGGTGATGACACAATCAAAGGTACAAGTGCTGCTAATAAGTTAGTAGGAGGGGCTGGAGATGATACTTTATTAGGTGGTGGAGTTTCACAAGCTGGACAAATTGATTAT
>JAOZVJ010000016.1 GCA_029938215.1 Arcobacteraceae bacterium
TTTGTAATAGTTGATGAATGTCATCATATTCCAGCTGTTACTTTTGAAAAAATCTTAAAAAAATTTGAAGGAAAATATATCTTAGGACTTAGTGCAACACCAAATAGAAAAGACGGAATGCAACCACTAATTTTTCAACAAATAGGCTCAATTGCTTTTGAAGCAAAAGCTATAAAAACAACAAATAATAAACTAAAAATTGTTAATACTGATTTTGTAAGTAATACAGATAATTTTGCAGATTTGGTTAGCGAATTAATAAATGACAATAAAAGAAATCAAATTATTTTAAATCAAATACAAGAAAATCAAAATAGAAAAATATTACTTTTAACAGATAGAATAGAACATATAGAAAATATTGAACACCTGCTTGATGTCCACAATATAAAATATGTCAGCATTCACGGAAGTCAAAAGAAAAATCAACAACAAGAAAATATGGATGCAGTTAAAAATTCATCTTTAGTGATGGCAACTACATCATATTTTGGTGAGGGGATAGATTTCCCTCATTTAAACACAATAATTTTAGCAACTCCAATTTCATATTATGGTAGATTAGTTCAATATTTGGGAAGAATTGGTCGCAGCGGAGATGATTGTTTGGCAATAGATATTTTGGACAATAAAAATCCATTTACAGCTAGTGCTTATAGAAAACGAAAAGAGGGCTATAAACAGTTACATTATGAAGTGATTTAAATACCTAATTATTTATGCTATAATGCGAAAAAATTAATAGAACAAAATCAATTTAAAATATAACATAAGGGACATACATGTCATTTCAAAAGTTAGGATTATCAGAATCTATATTAAAAGCTATTGCTGACCAAGGCTATAGCAATCCTACGCCAATTCAGGTTCAATCAATTCCAATCATTTTAGAAAAAAAAGATGTTTTAGCAGGTGCTCAAACAGGCACAGGTAAAACAGCAGGATTTACTTTGCCGATGCTTGAACTTTTAATGCAAAAAAATGTTAAAAAACAAAAACATCAAATAAGAGCATTGGTATTAACCCCTACAAGGGAACTTGCTGCTCAAGTAGAAAACAATATAGAAATTTACAGCCGATATTTACCACTTACATCGGCAGTTGTATTTGGCGGAGTAGGTATAAATCCTCAAAAAGCAAAACTTAAAAAAGGTGTAGATATTTTAGTGGCAACTCCTGGGCGACTTTTAGATTTGGTAGGACAAAAAAGTCTTGATTTGTCAAGAGTTGAGTTTTTGGTTTTGGATGAAGCTGATAGAATGCTTGATATGGGATTTATACATGATATTAAAAAAGTATTAGCACTTCTCCCAAATCATCGACAAAATCTTCTTTTTTCTGCAACTTTTTCAGATTCAATAAAAAAATTAGCAGATAATTTATTAAATGAACCGGCATTAATAGAAGTAGCAAGAAGAAATACTTCCGCTGAAAGTATCGCTCAAGCAGTATATCATGTAGATAAAGGTCGTAAAAAAGAGTTGCTTTCGCATTTAATCCAAAAAGAAAATTGGAAACAAGTTTTGGTGTTTATGAGAACCAAACACGGTGCAAATAAACTTACAAAACAATTAGAGCTTGATGGAATAAGTGCAGCTGCTATTCATGGAAATAAATCTCAAGGTGCAAGAACTAAGGCATTGGCTGATTTTAAAGCTGGAAGCATTAGGGTTTTAGTAGCAACTGATATAGCAGCACGAGGAATTGATATAGACCAATTACCTCATGTGGTAAACTTTGAATTACCAAATATTAGTGAAGATTATGTGCATAGAATAGGGAGAACAGGACGAGCAGGAAATGATGGAGAAGCCGTATCTTTAGTCTGTATTGATGAAAAAGATTATTTAAAAGATATTGAAAAATTAATTAAAAAAGATATAAAAAAGATTTATGAAGATGGATTTGATGTAGATCCTTCTATAAAAGCTGAACCAATACAAAGAGGAAGAGGTGGACAGCAAAAAGGAAGAGGCGGTCGTGGTGGTTCTCAAAGATCTGGAAGTAGAAACCCAAATAATTCAAGAGGTTCAAATTCTAGTTCAGGTGCAAGAGGTCAAAGAGGCTCAGGTAATTCGCGCTCACAATCAAATGCTCATAGAGGTAGCAATAGAGGAAGATAAATATACTTTAATATATAATATTTCAGGCTGAAAAGTTAAGCTAGCCTCGATACTATAACGGTTTTAAAAGGATTATTTATAAATAAATATTAAACTTAAACAAATTTTAATCTGATACCATATATAATACCATTATGAAAAATATAGTAATTGATACAAATGTATTATTATCAGCAATTTATTCAAACAAAGGTGCTAGTTATAAATTGTTATCAATGATTGATAGTAATAAATTTACAGTAAATATCTCAACAACATTAATTTATGAATATGAAGAGATATTAAAGTTAAAATCAAAGCTAGAAATAAAATATATAGATTCAATTTTAAACTATATTTGTTCTATTGGAAAAAAGAATAAAATCTTTTATCTTTGGAGACCAAAGTTAAAAGATTCAGATGATGATTTTTTGTTAGAATTAGCAGTTAAATCAAATTCCATCATAGTTACACTAAATGGAAAAGATTTTAAGCCAGCAAGTGAATTTAATATAAAGGTTATGACACCAAAAAATTTTTTACAATATATAGGAGAGACATAATGCAAACAATGAGTTTAAGAATGCCAGATTATTTGAAATTAGCAGTTAATGATGTTTGTCAGGGTGAAAAAATATCATTAAATCAATTTATTATAAATGCTTTAAGCGAAAAAGTATCAGCTTTACAAACTGTTGATATTATTGAGAGGAAAGCAAAAAAAGCTTCAAGAAAAGATTTTTTATATGCTTTAAATCAAGTTCCAAGTAATGAGCCATATGAAAATGATAGGCTTTAAAGATGGATTGATTTACAAAAATATATATCAAAAAGAAAAGAAACTGATTCAAATTATCTTTTGAAATATTCCCTATATGGTAGATACTTTTTCTTAGTATTTAATAAAAACTATTATAAATCAATATAATTAAACATTAATATCACGATAGTATAATGTAATAATTGATAAAAATAAAAAATAAGAGTAAAAAAATAAATGCACAATATATATAATTTTTTTAAACAAAAAAACGACACTCAACTTTTAATAGTAAGCGATGAGAAACAGGCACAAATAGCTAAGGATTTAATTAGTTTTAATGGAAAAATACCATTTGTGCTTAGTGATTTTCGGGCAAATTATGGCGATGATTTATTGTCTTTTAGTGAAGAATTGCAAGATATTACTAAAACTTTAGATGAGTATTATTCTTATAAAAAACAAAATAAAGTTTTAATAGCACCTGTGCGAACTATTAGTTTTGCTCTTCCAAATTCAAATTGTTTTGATAAGTTTGAGATAAATTTTGCTGATACTTTGAATTTAAAAGAGTTTAAAGACAAGTTGTATTCTTGGGGATATTATTTTGTTGATATCGTGACATCTGATGGAGAGGTTTCTGTTCGTGGCGATATAATAGATATTTATCCACCAAATAGTCAAAATGCTTTTAGAGTATCTTTGTTTGATGATGAGGTTGAGAGTATCAGAGAATTTGAGGTTGAAAATCAAAAATCTTTTAAAGATGAAATTGAAAGTTTTGAGATACATCCTGCATTTTTAGCACTAGATGAAGAAAAATTAGAACAAATAAATGAGCAGATAAGTTCTAGTAATAGCGATGCTTTTATTAAAGATATTCACTCTTTAGGATTTTGGTATCTTGATGATTTAGGAGAATTTTATACCCAAAAATTAAATAGTGTTATTACCAAAGAGGCTTTGGATGAAATTGAAGAAGCTTATATTTTTGATGAAGCAAGAATTTCAAAAGAGGAACTTTTATCAACTACACCTATTTTAAACAATGATATATATAAAGAGATAAGTCCTGTAAATATAAATGAATTTTTAGAGTTTCACAAAGAAAAAAAAGTAACTATTATTTCATCTACAGAAGCTAAGATTAGAGCTTTTGGATTTGATTTAAAAAATCCTAATATTAAATATATTTATGAAGATTATATTATTAATCTTTTGGGACAAGATGAAGTAATAATTTCATTAAACAAAGAAGTTAAAAAAAGAAGAAAGAAAAAAGTAAAAATAGTTCTTGATGAGCTTAGGGTTAAAGATTTTGTAGTTCATGAAGAATATGGAATAGGGCAGTTTGAGGGTGTTGAGCCAATTGTTGTTATGGGTTCTAAGAGGGATTTTGTAAAGCTTGTTTATGCTGGTGATGATAAGCTATATGTGCCTGTGGAAAATATTGATGTAATAGATAGATATGTAGCAGACAGTGGAAATACTGCTCTTTTGGATAAGCTTGGTAAAGGAAGTTTTTCACGCTTAAAATCAAAAGTAAAAGAAAAACTTTTTGCAATAGCTGGCGATATTATAAAACTTGCGGCTGCTAGAGAATTGACAAATGGAGTTGTTGTCGATACTTCAAAAGAAGAGATTGGGATATTTCAAAAACAGTCTGGATTTGATTATACAAAAGACCAAATACGAAGTGTAAAAGAGTTGTTTAAAGATTTGAATTCTGGTATGTCTATGGATAGACTTTTAAGCGGAGATGTTGGATTTGGTAAAACAGAAGTTGCTATGAATGGTATCTTGGCAACTGCACTAAGCGGTCATCAGTCGCTTTTTGTGTGTCCGACTACACTTTTATCTTCACAACATTATCAAGGACTTAGAAAACGGCTTGAAGGATTTGGAGTAAAACTCGGAAAAGTTGATGGAAGAACTGCCACAAAAGATAAGGCATACTTTAAAAAAGAATTTGAAAATGGCAACATAGATGTGCTTATAGGTACGCATTCTTTACTTAATATAAAGGCAAAAGATTTGGCACTTGTTATTATAGATGAAGAGCATAAATTTGGAGTAAAACAAAAAGAAAAATTAAAAGAACTTAGAAATGATGTACATATTTTTTCTATGAGTGCTACTCCAATACCAAGAACACTTAATTTAGCACTTAGTAAAATAAAAGGTATGAGTAGTTTGCTAACACCTCCAAGCCAAAGATTAGGTGTGAGAAGCTATGTAAAAGAATATAGCGAACAACTTATAAAAGAGGTAATTTTAAGAGAAAAAAGAAGAGGCGGTCAGCTTTTTTATATTCATAATTCTATTGCAAATATTGACGCAAAAAAAGAAGATTTGCTGGAAATTTTGCCGACTTTGAAAATTGCTATTATGCACTCAAAAGTTAGTCCAGTTCAGACTGAAAAGATTATGGAAGATTTTGAAGATGGTAAATATGATATTTTGCTTGCAACATCTATCGTAGAATCAGGACTCCATCTGCCAAATGCAAACTCTATTATCATAGATGGGGCTGATAGATTCGGAATCGCAGACTTACATCAACTAAGAGGAAGAGTAGGGCGAGGAACTAAAGAGGGTTATTGTTATTTTGTAGTGGAAGATAAAAATAAAATCACACAAGATGCTATTAGACGACTTCTTGCACTTGAAACAAATTCATATTTAGGTAGCGGAACAGCATTAGCTCATCAGGATTTAGAAATAAGAGGTGGTGGAAACATCATAGGCGAGGCTCAAAGCGGTCATATAAAACAAATAGGATATTCTTTATATTTAAAAATGCTAGAAGATGCTTTAAGCCAACTTAATGGAGAGATTAAAGAAGAGAAAAAAAGTGTTGATATTAAGCTTGCGATTTCTGCATTTATTAGTGATGAGTATATTAGTGAAGATAGGATTAGACTTGAACTGTATAGGCGATTAAGTAAGGCACTTACGAAAAACGAAGTTTATGAGATACAAGACGAGATGGAAGATAGATTTGGAAAGCTTGATATTCCAACTTCTCAATTTATCGATCTTATTATTATCAAAATTTTAGCTTTAAGTAAAGGGATAAAAACTATAAGTAATTATGAGATGAATATATCTATAGTTTATGAAGATGATAAAAAAATTGTGTTAAAATCTTCAAGTAAAGATGATGATGATTTGATAGAAGCAGTATTGAAAAAATTAAATAGTTAAAAGAAAAGACAATTGCTTTTTATTAATGATTCATACAATACAGCTAAGGAAGATTAATGCTAGTTGTGTCCGCAAGTACTTATATTATTTTTATGTTTATAGTTACACTGATAATTTATATATTAATAAAAAAATATAAACATTGTTTCTATAAAAATAATGTTTATTACACTTTTAGTATGGCTATGTTTTTTTTATTAATTATCAATGGATTGGTTGTAAAAAAAGGATTATTATTGTTATTTTTTACAATCGAAAATCATAATGATGCTTTATTCTTGTCCTATATATTTTTATGTATTCATTTATATATAATTGCTTTTATGTTATATCCTAGAAATAGAAATAGAAATTAAATTTAAAAGTTAAGACACAGCTATTTATCTTTGATAGAAAGCAGTGTAAGAAAGTAGATAAGGTAATATTGTCAGAAATCAGAACAAACTAGGCAAAAAATATTCTCGATAGTTTATAAATGGGTATTGCAATCCCTATATTAATATGATATAATAGTATTATAAAACTTGATGGAGCAAAATATGTTATCAAAATTATCGCTAGAATCAAAAAAATTTCTTCAAAGAAATGATTTGCCTTATCAAAGATATTTTATAAAAAATAATAAAATCAAACATAGGCTTACTATTATTACAGGACAAAGAGGTATTGGAAAAACAATTACAATAGCTCAATATATGCAGTTGCATAAAAATTTGAAATCGTTATATGTAAGTATGGATAGTTTTATTATTGGTGATTTAAGTATGTATGAAATAGCCCAACAATATGAAATGCAAGGGGGTAAACTTCTTTGCTTTGATGAAATTCATAAATATTCAAATTGGTCACAAGAATTAAAAACTATTTATGATAATTTTCCAAACCTTCAAATCATTGCAAGTGGTAGTTCGTGTCTAGAAATAAATAAAGGAAGTCATGATTTAAGTAGGCGAGCTCATATTTTAAAAATGGAAGGTATGAGTTTTAAAGAGTTTTTAGAATTAACGCTAAAGATAAAGCTTCCAACTTTAGAGCTTAAAGATATTATTGCAAATCATGAGGATATTGCTTTTGAAATTGTTACTCAGTTAGAAAAGTTAGATCAAAAGATATTACCTTTATTTAAAAGGTATTGTCAAATTGGTTATTATCCATATTTTCTAAGTATAAATGACGATGAAGTGTTTTTTGATATGCTTAAAGAAAATATAAATATCTCAATTTCAAATGATTTATTATTTGTATATCCTAGTCTTGATGGAAATAGTATTAAAAAACTAAAACTACTCTTAAATGTCATTATTGAAAGTGTTCCTTTTGTGCCAATTATTGAAAAATTAAAAAGAATATTAGATATTGGTGATGGGAGAACCTTAAAAGAATATTTTACAAAACTTGAAGATGCAGGAATTATTAAGTTGCTTATGAAAGCATCATCAAAAGGTTTATCTAAACTAGAAAAACCTGAAAAGATTTATCTAAACAATACTAATTTATTAAATATATCTGATTGTGAAATAGGTACAGTAAGAGAAACTTTTTTTCTCAACGCAACAAGTGTAATAAACTTAATAACATATCCTAAAAAAGGTGACTTTTTAGTAGATAATAAATATCTATTTGAAATTGGCGGTAGAAACAAAGGATTTGAACAGATCAAAGATATAAAAAATAGTTTTGTGGCGTATGGTGATGTTGAAGTTGGTCATAATAACAAGATACCTTTATGGTTGTTTGGGTTTTTATATTAAGATAAATATATCCATAGTTTATGAAGATGATAAAAAAATTGTGCTAAAATCTTCAAGTAAAGATGATGATGATTTGATAGAAGCTGTGTTGAAGAAGTTAAATAGTTAAAAGGGAGATTTTATAATGAGTGATGAAATGGAAGAGAATAAGCAAACAGAGCAAACTGAAAATATTGAAACAAAAGAGCAAAGTGGGGTATTAGTCTATGTTTTGTTTAGTTTGTTATTAATTGCGTTTGGCTTGATTGCTTATGGATATTTGAGTTACGATATGGTTAATAAAGGTGATTTGCAAACAAAATATACAAAAACAGATGATATTAATTTTAATATGCTTCCATCTTATGAACAAGATGATTATGTTGAAAAATCACAGATTGATAAACTTAATACTAAGATAAGAGAGTTAAGCGATAAGATTAAAAATCAACAAAATCTTGAAGTAAAAGTTGTAGAAAAGATTGTTGAAATCGAAAAGCCTATTGAAGTTGAAAAAATAGTAGAAGTAGAAAAAGAGATAATAAAAAATATTCCAGTAATTCAAAAGATAAATAAAGCAAAATTTGAAATATTTAGAGGGTATAATACAGCAGAAGACAGTGTTTATCCAACAAAAGATACTATAAATAAATTACATACTTTTTTAGATAAAAATAAAGATGCTAAAGCATTTGAGGTTATAGGTGTAGTGAATATGTCTGATTTTGCAATTAAAGATAAAGTAATTAAGGCGATAGATAACAAAGATAGGGTTGAAAAATTATTTAAATTAGCAGAGCTTGGACTTTCGCGAAAAAGAGTAGTCGAAGGAACTTGGGAGATTAGAAAATACTTAGGAGATGATGCAAATATTCAAGTGGTAAATTATACCATAACTTCAAAAAAAAATAACAAAGGTTTTGTAGTAAGAGCATATAAATAAAATGATTTATGATGTTGCCATAATAGGGGCAGGGGCAAGCGGTCTTATGGTGGCATCACAACTTCAAGATAAAAATGTTTGTGTTATTGATAGAAATAGCAAAATAGGCGCAAAGATAAAAGTTAGTGGTGGTGCCAAATGCAATATAACTAATAAGTATTTAAGTGCTAAAAAATATCTTGGAAATGAAGAGTTTATTAAAGAAGTATTTAAAACTTTTGATAATAATGATTTGCTAAAGTTTTTAAATAAAAATGGTGTAAAACAAATTTTAAATGAGAAAATTGTCAAAGGCACTTATTTTTGCAAAAGTAGTGATGATGTAATTTCAATGTTTAAAAAATTAACTACAAATGTAAAATTTTATTTAGATATAGCTGTTGAAGATGTAGAATACGAAGATAATATATTTACTATACAAACAAATAATAAGCAAATCAAAACCAAAAAATTAATAGTAGCAAGTGGCGGGTTATCATACCCATCTTTGGGTGCTACTGATATTGGCTTTAAAATAGCTAAAAATTTTGGACACAATATCATCACGCCAAATCCTGCACTTGTAGGTTTTACTGTACAAAAAGACCAGTTTTGGTTTAAAGAGCTTAGTGGATTGTCTTTGGATGAGGTACATATAAAAGTAGGCGATAAAGTTTGCAAAGGAAGTTTGCTTTTTACACATAAAGGATGTAGTGGTCCTGTGATTTTATCCACATCATTATATTGGCAAAAAGGACAGATAAGTATTGATTTTTTACCTACAAAAAAAAGTTATTTGCCAAAAAGATTTAAAAGTGCTTTTTTGGTTAATCACAATGAAAAAGAACTAAGAGAGTATAAGATGTCACCAGCTGGAAATTTTGGATATACAAAAGCAGAAGTTACAAAAGGCGGAGTATGTATCGATGAAATAAATGTATATAGTATGGAAAGTAAATTACAACCAAATTTATATTTTGCAGGTGAGGTTTTAGATGTAACAGGTGAACTTGGCGGATATAATTTTCAATGGGCATTTAGTTCAGCTATTGTATTATCAAAAAAATTAAAAGAAGTGAGTTGATGAAAATAGCATTTATAGGCGATATAGTAGGTAGGCCAGGAAGAAAAATAATAAAACATAGATTGCAAAATTTAAGAGATAAATATAATATAGATTTTGTTATAGCAAATGGCGAAAATGCTAGTCATGGATTTGGTTTGACTGTTAAAAATGCTGACGAGTTATTTAAATCAGGAATAGATTTGATAACTGGTGGAAATCATTCTTGGGATAAAAAGAAAGATATGCTTACTTTGCTTGAAACTAATGAAGTTCTGCGACCTGATAATTATCCAAAAGGTGTAGCAGGAAGTGGCATTAAGATAAAAGAAATAGGTAATAATAAAGAAAAATTAGCTGTTATTAATTTGATGGGAATAGTAACAATGCCACAAGTTTTAAATCCATTTACTCATATTTTGGAAATTTTGGAAAATGTAAAAAAAGATGATATAAAACATATTTTTATAGATTTTCATGCTGAAACTACTGCTGAAAAAAGAGTAATGATGCAACTGCTAAAAGGAAAGGTTAGTGCAATTTGTGGAACTCATACACATATAGGAACTGATGATTTAGAAATAACTAATGGTACTTTTTATGTAACTGATGTGGGATTAACAGGATGCAGGGATAATGTAATAGGTATGGATGATAAAATACCGATACAAAAATCTTTGACTGGAATTGGTGGACATTTTGATGTTCCAAACAGTTGCAAATCTATTATGCAGACTATTATTATGGATTTGGATGAAAATGGCAAATGCGTAGATGCTTTTAAAATAAAAATGTATGACAATAAAGAAGATGTTGTTTTAAAATCTTTAGTTTAAAATTAGAAATAAGAATTTTATTTTTTATTAAAAGTTTGGAGTTTATTTTGAAAGCAATTATAAATTAAAATTTAGATAAAATCTTTAATAAAATAATCCAAAGGGTTAAAATAATGATAATAATTCCTCAAACAAAAGGCGGTGTTGGTAAGTCAACATTGGCTATGCAAGTGATTGCTCCGTATCTTTATAAAAAACACGGAAAGAAGATTACATATATTGAAATTGATGATGAAAATAATGATTCTGAAAGTTTTAACAAAACAGAAATTGTAAATAAAAAAATGCTTAAAACAAATAAACTCACTCAATTAGATGAACTTATTTTAATGGATGATAATCATGAGGTTATAGTCGATGTTGGTGGAAATAAAACTTCATCGCTTGTTCTTGAAGAGATTAAAAAAGTTGGAACATTCAATAATGTAAAATGGATAGTTCCTTTAGGTGATGGAGAACTTGATGGTAAAAATGCATTAGCAACTATGAAAAAATTAAAAAAAATTGAATCAAATGTTGATAGTAATTTAATTTTTGCTTTAAGTAGGGCGATTTCAACTGAACAAGATTATTTAGAAGAGCAATTTGTAAACTTCTTTGGGCATAAATATTTAGGAAATAGTTCTACAATAACAAGTGTTGTTAAAGATCCAAAATATTTTCCTGTTATAAATGATAAAATTATAACAATTAGTAGGTATTTGGGTAGTACTGTTTGGGAAATGGCACATAATAATACTGATTTTGCTAAAAAAGCAATGGAAGCAAAAGAAAATGGTGATGTTGATAGTGCTAGAAAATATCTTTTTTTTAGAAGAATACAAACAGAAGCAAAAGATTATGTTTTGAATAGTTTAAATGGAATATTTTGTTCTCTTGATAAATGGATAGATATTAAATGAAAATTATGAAGAGTTATTTATGAGCGATATGAGTTTTAAACAAGCAAAAGAGCTTGTAGAAAGATTGGAGTTTACGGAGATTACTTTAAAAGATACTCTTAAAAATATTGAGAAATCTTCAGAAAATTTTCAAGATTCTTTAAAAGAACAAGAAGAAATTTTGCTTTTACAGCCAAGAACTGATAAGAAATTAAATAGCATGAAAGTTATAGTTGCTTTAAATATAGGATTTGTTATTGGTTTGGCAGTTGCAAAGTATATATTATAAGGTAAAATGTTGGAAAATCAAAAGAGTGAAAAACAAGAAGATATAATAAAAATGTTTAATGGAATTGCTAAAACTTATGATTTAGCAAATAGAATTTTAAGTATGGGTATAGATAAATTGTGGAGAAAAAAAGCTTGTAATTTAGCTTTTTCTTTTTATGGAAAATCAAAACTTGATAAAATTGTTGATGTTGCATGCGGTACTGGCGATTTAATGATTGATTGGGAAAATGTTGCAAAATCAAATGGTATAGAAATAACTGATATTGTAGGAGTTGATCCAAGCGTTGGGATGATGGAAGTTGGAAAAACAAAAATACCACATCGAACTTTTATAGAAGCAGGTGCTGAGTCTATGCCAATAGAAAGTCAGAGTGCTGATTTTATCTCTATATCTTATGGAATTAGAAATGTGGTTCAAAGAAAAGAAGGACTACAGGAATTTGCAAGAGTTCTTAAAAAAGATGGTCTTTGTATTATTTTAGAATTTACTAAAAATGATAAAAATAATTTAGGTGCTAAAATTTCAAAATTTTATATGAACAATCTTATGCCACATATCGGAGGACTTATTTCCAAAGATAAAGATGCTTATACATATTTGCCCGAATCTATTGAAAATTTTATCACTACAAAACAAATGTGCGAAGAGCTTAAATCGGTTGGTTTAGAGCCAATTTTTGTAAAAGGTTATTCTCTTGATATGAGTACAACTTTTATAGCAAGAAAAATTTGAATTCACCATTAACAGTAAGTAGTCTTAATGAGCAAATCAAGGCTTTGCTTGAAACTACTTTTTCAAGTATTTATGTTGAAGGCGAAATATCAAATTTAACTTATCATAATTCTGGACATATTTATTTTAGTATTAAAGATGATAAATCAATTATATCTTGTGTTATGTTTCGCGGTAATGCTAAAAATTTAAAATTTTGCTTAAAAGTTGGACAAAAGATTGTTATAAGTGGAAGTTTAACAGTTTATGCTCCAAGAGGAAATTATCAACTTTTATGTAATAAAATTGAGCCAAGCGGTACTGGGGCTTTGGCTTTGGCTTACGAACAACTTAAAACAAAACTTCAAATCAAAGGTTATTTTGATAAAAATATTAAAAAACCACTTCCAAAATATCCAAAAACAATTTTTGTAATTACTTCAAATACTGGAGCTGCTATTGAAGATATGAAAAAAGTGTTAGCAAATCGTTATCCGTTAGCTAAGATAATTTTGCTACCTACTTTGGTGCAAGGAGATGGTGCAAAAGATAATATTGCTAAAAATATACAAATAGCAGATGACGTATCAGCTAAAGATTTGAAATTTGAAACTAAAAATTTAATTATAGTTGGTCGAGGTGGCGGAAGTATTGAGGATCTATGGGCTTTTAATGAGGAAATTGTAGCGGATGCAATATTTGAAGCAAAAACACCGATAATAAGTGCCGTAGGTCATGAGAGTGATTTTGTGATATCTGATTTTGTAGCTGATATAAGAGCAAGCACACCATCAAATGCTATTGAAATTTCTACACCAAATATAAATGATTTGAGACAATATACAGATACTTTATGTGATGATTTTAATCACAAATACAAAAGTGTGATTTTTACAAAAGAGCAGGAGCTGAAGCATCTTTCTTTATCATTTAAGCAGCATTCTTTAGAAAACAGGTTTGAGCTAGTATTGTCAAATATAAAGCAACTTAAACAACAATTTAATAATAATTTTATACAAATATTAAAAATCAATAGCAATAAAATTGATAATATTAAAAATGGTTTTGAGCTAAATCATCCAGAAAAAAAAGATAAAAAAGGTTTTGTTCAATTAACAAAAGAAAATAAAATTATAGATTTGGAAAAATTAATGATTGATGATACAATATCATTGCAAAATTCACATTTTAAGATTGATTGCAAGGTTCTATCAAAAAAAAGTTTTTAATTTAAGTAAAATAGAGATAAAATAACAAAGTAAAATTTTATAAAATACAAAGGGTTTTATTATGTCAATAGAAGATAGAGAACATGATAGTGCAAATATAAGTGAGTATATGACATTTATACTTGGTAAGATGAAATATGCTATTGAATTACCAAAAATTAGAGAAATATTAACATATCCAGAGTTAATCACTACTTTGCCAAACACAAGTGATTGGGTAAAGGGACTTATTAATTTAAGAGGCGAGGTTGTTCCTATTTTAGATACTAGAGTTAGATTTGAAACAGGTGAAATTATATATGATGATAACACAGCAGTAATAGCTATAATCACAAAAGATAAAAGAATGATTGGAATTGTTGTGGATAAGGTTGATGATGTGCAAAAAATTGATGCCAATCAATTGTCTCCTGTCTCTGATATGGGTTCTGCTATTCCATCTAAATATTTAAAAGGTTTTTTAAGAATGGAAAATCATGAAATGCTTGTAATTATGGACATTGAAGCCGTTATTGGCAAAGATGAATTAAAAAATTCATAATTGTGATAAATTTTAAAGACACAATATAGTATGCAAGAAAAAATTAAAAAATTAAAAAAAATTAAAATTTTATTTGTAGAAAACGAACACGAGTTAGTTGATATATTTTGTGATACTTTTACAAAAATACAAGCAAATTATCTTACAGCTTTAAATGGCAAAGAAGCTCTTGAATTGATAAAACAAAATGATGATATTGATTTGGTAGTGACAGATATAAATATGCCAATTATGAATGGGATAGAGCTTATAGAAAAAGCAAAAAAAATAAGAAAAAACTTACATTTTGTAATTATATCTGCGCATACAGAGTTGCAATATAGAGAAGATGCTAATAGGTTGGGGGTAAAAAGTTATTTACTTAAACCTTTTGATTTTATAAAATTTATAAATTTGATTGTGGATTTAGATTTAAAATAAAACTTATAATGTGAATAGTTTTTATTTAATTTTAATTATTGTTTTATCCTCTTCTATGTCAAGCTTTGCTTCCTTAGACTTTAAGGCTTTAAATTTAAAAAAAGATTTTTATCAAAAAGTTGTAAAAACAAATATTTATAAAAAAAGATTTAATAAATACTTACAAAAAAAATGCCCAAATGATGATGATATATGCATTCAAAAACAAATAGAAATATTAGGTAATTGGAATACTACAAAAAATGACAATTCTTTAAAATATCTGATAAAAAAATCACATGAAAATAGAATTGTTTCCATTGCTTATTGGGAAAAAATCAAAATTAAACTTAAAGAAAAAGTAAACTTAAATTTATCTCAGTTTGTGTCAATTATAGATTTATCAAGACAATTATGGATTTTATCTATTTGGGACAACGAAGAAAACAAATTTTATTTTATAGGAAGTGATTTGATTTCTAGTGGTGATATTTCAAGAGAAGCAAATGTTTTATTTGGAAATGATCATTATTTTGATTCTCCGTCTGGATTATTTAAAGTCAAAAGTGGATGGAGGTCAAAAGGCAAAAAAAATAAAGACAATATAACTTTACCTTATGGACAAAAAAATAGGTATATTTATTATTTTGGAAAAAAGCAAAGCAAAAGATTCAATACATTTAATAGGTCAGGCAATAAAATGGCAAATAAAAATGATTGGAAATTAATAACTGGAGAATTAGAATTTGCTGTACATGCACATCAATCAAATAAGCAACTTGGGATAAAAGCATCGCATGGATGTATAAGAATGAGTAATGAGCTAAATTTGTTTTTGGATAATAATTTTGTATTACATAAAAATGCCATAGAAAATAATGTGTGGTCTCAAAAATATGTGGAACCACCAAAAAGTCCAAAAAATCTTACATTTGCTGGTGAATTTTTAATCATATTTGACAAAATATAATAACAGTAAAATTCTATTAAATCTAATTTTGGATAATAAGAAAATATTGGATATAATCGCGCATATTATAATATCGGAGTTGTAAATATGAGTAATAAATATAATCCAAAAGAAGTGGAAGATAAATACTATAAGCTATGTGAAGATAGAGGGTATTTTGAAATTGATGGAAATAAGTCTATTCAAGAGGAAGGTAAAAATTTCTCTATTATGATGCCACCTCCTAATGTAACAGGAAGTTTACATATAGGTCATGCACTTACATTTACTCTTCAAGATATAATTACTAGATATAAAAGAATGGATGGATATAAAACTTTATGGCAACCAGGAACCGACCATGCAGGAATTGCTACTCAAAATGTTGTCGAAAAACAACTAATAGCAGAAGGTACGACTAAAGAAGAAGTTGGTCGAGAGAAATTTTTAGAACGAGCTTGGCTTCAAAAAGAGACAAGTGGTGGAAATATAGTACATCAAATGAGAAAACTAGGAGTTACTCCTGCTTGGAAGCGAGAACGATTTACGCTTGACAGTGGACTTCACGAAGCAGTTAAAGAAGCTTTTGTAAAACTTTATGATGAAGGACAAATCACTCAAAATAACTATATGGTAAATTGGTGTACAAAAGATGGTGCATTAAGTGACATAGAGGTTGAACACGATGAAGTAAATGGTAAATTTTATACTATGATATATAAATTTGCTGATGGTTCTGGAGAGCTTGAAGTAGCAACAACTAGACCTGAAACATATTTTGGGGATACTGCTATTATGGTACATCCTGATGACAGTAGATATGCTGATATTGTAGGAAAAGAAGTTTTGCTTCCTTTGACTGATAGAAAAATAAAAGTTATTACTGATAGTCATGTAGATATGGAATTTGGTACTGGCGTAGTTAAAGTAACACCTGCTCATGACCAAAATGATTATGAAGTAGGAAAAAGACATAACTTAGAATTTATAAAAGTATTTGATGAAAAGGGAATTTTAAATGAATACTGTGGAGAGTTTGCGGGACTTGAAAGATTAGAAGCAAGACCAGTAATCGTAAAAGCTTTAGAAAATGCAGGATATATTGTAAAAATAGAAGAGCATATTCATCAAGTAGGGCATTGTTATAGATGTAAAAATATCGTTGAGCCGTTTATATCTACTCAATGGTTTTTAAGTAACGAGATGGCACAAAACTCTATAAATAAAACAAAAGCACATAACAACTTCCATCCAAAACATTGGATAAATTCTTATACCGCTTGGATGGATGAGCTTAGACCTTGGTGTATCTCTAGACAACTTTGGTGGGGACATAGAATACCTGTATTTAATTGTGATGATTGTGGACACCAATGGGCTGATAAAAGTGATGAACCTGAATGTTGTCCAAAATGTTCTTCTGTAAACTTAACTCAAGACCCAGATGTGCTTGACACTTGGTTTTCTTCTGCACTTTGGGCTATGTCGCCACTTGGTTGGGGAAATAATGGTGAGCTAAAAGAACTTTATAATGAAACAGATATGGATGATTTTTATCCAAATAGTTTACTGATAACTGGTTTTGATATTATGTTCTTTTGGGTAGCTAGAATGATGATGATGGGCGAGCATTTTACTAAAGAGTTACCATTTAAAGATATCTATATGCATGCGCTTGTTCGTGATGAAGCAGGTGCTAAGATGTCTAAATCAAAAGGAAATGTTATTGATCCTCTTGATATGGTTGAGGAACATAGTGCGGATATCATTAGATTTACACTTGCTTACCTTGCAGTTCAAGGTAGAGATATTAAGCTTGGTGCTAAAAATTTAGAACAGTTTAGAAACTTTACAAATAAACTTTATAATGCAAGTAATTTTTTACAGTTAAATGTGGATACATTTCCTGATTTAAAAGATATAGAAGTTAAAACTCCTCTTGGTCTTTATATGCAAAGCCGTCTTAGTGTTGCAGTTGATATCATTAGAGAAAAAATTGATAGTTATAAATTTGATGAAATGGCAAAAGAATTATACAATTTTGTATGGAATGAATTTTGTGACTGGGGTATCGAGTATTCAAAGGCATCAAAAGATAGTATAATAGAACTTGGAGCTATATTTAAAGAAACACTTAAAATGATAAGCCCGATTATGCCATTTATCGCAGATAACTTATATCATAAGCTTAGTGGTACAACTATTGAAGATGGTGAATCTTTGATGATCAATAGTTTTCCTAAGGATATAAAAAGAGATTTAGAATCTGAAAATATGTTTGAAATGATTGAGGAAACTATTACGGCTTTACGACGAGCAAAAGTTGTCATAGATATGGGAAATAGTAAAATTGCTAAAGCTTATATTAAATTGAATAAGTCTATAGATACAGTTATAGCTAAGCCTTTTATTGAAAAATTAGCAAAAGTTGAAAACATTGAATTTGTGAATGAAAAAGTAGACAATAGCATTACAGATGTATCTGATAATCTTGAAGTTTATTTGCCAACTGGAGAAATAGATATGACACCTATTATTTCTAAATTAACAAAACAAAAAGAGAAGTTAGAAAAAGAAGTTCAAAAACTAAATGGTATGCTTTCAAATGAAAAATTTGTAGCAAATGCCCCAGCAAATGTTATAGAAGAAAATAAAAATGGGCTAGAAGAAGCACAAAATAAACTTATTAAAGTTGAAGCTGAATTAAAAATTTTATTATAATATAATTAAGATTTGAAATATTTGAATAAATAAATTAAAGTGGCGGACAAGGAGAGATTTGAACTCTCGGTACCCGTAAAGGTACGCACCCTTAGCAGGGGTGTGGTTTAAGCCACTCACCCACTTGTCCTTGGAGTGTGATTATAGTAAAAATTAGTTAAGATTTTACTTAAAATTTAATTTAATTTTTCTAAAATGTTTTTTACTATGATTGCTGGTGTTTTGGATGTATAAATTGGTCGTCCTACAACTATAAAATTTACAAGATTTGTTTGTGCTAAATCAATATTTGCTACTCTTTTTTGATCGCCTGCATCTTCACCAAAAGGTCTAATTCCTGGCGTTAGAGTTATAAAATTTTTATTTGTATTTTCTTTTATTTCAAAACTTTCAAAAGCTGAACAAACAACACCATCAAGTCCAGATTCAAAGCTATCTTTTGCAAATTGTGTTGCCTTTGACAGTATGTCTTGCCCGTAAATTTCTTTGAAATCATTATTTTCAAAGCTTGTAAGTGCAGTTACTGCTAAAACTAATGGTCTATTTTTAATATTTTTAACTCTATTCATAACTGTTCTCATAGCTATTTTTCCAGATGACGCATGAACATTGAACATATCTACATCTAATTTACATATTTCTTCAGCAGCATCTGCCATTGTATTTGGTATATCGTAAAGTTTTAGGTCTAAAAATATTTTAAAATTTGGATTTATTTTTTTTAAATTCTCTAAAAATTCTTTTCCATCTCTGATATACGATCTAAATCCAACTTTTAACCAAACATCATAATCTTTAATTTGATTTGCTAAACTAAGATTTTCTTTAGCACTTGGTAAATCCAAAGCAACGCAAAGCTTCATATTATTTAGTAACCTTATCCAGTAAACCATTTATAAATTTTGGAGCATTATCGCTTGCTAATCTTTTTGCTAATTCTATTGCTTCGTTTATTATTATTGGTTTATCAAGCGTGGTAAAAAGTATTTCATAAATAGAAAGTCGTAATATTGATTTTTCAACACTTCCAACTTCATTGATATCTCTTTTTGTGAGATGAGCACTTAGTTCGTTATCTATTTTTTCAAGATTTTCTATCGCACCATTGAATAAACCAAGTGCAAATTCTCTCTGTTTATTTCTTATCTTTTTATCTTCTAATATTATATCAGCATGTTTTGCAATAGCTTCATTTCCTAAATCATATGCATAAAGTAATCCTACAACAGATTCTCTTGCTTGTGTTCTTGTAGCCACTATTTCATCGCTTTATATAAATCTAGCATTTCAATAATTGTAATCATAGCTTCTGCGCCTTTGTTTCCAGCTTTGCTTCCTGCTCGTTCAATTGCTTGCTCTATTGTATCTGTTGTTAAAACACCGTTTGATACAGGAATGCCATGCTTCATTGTTGCACTTGCGATTCCTTTTGTAGCTTCTGCTGAAATATAGTCGAAATGAGGAGTAGCGCCTCTTATTACTGCACCAACACAACAAACTGCATCATATTTGCCACTTTCAAGTGCCTTTGTTAAAGCAAATGGAATTTCAAAAGCACCTGGTACTAAAATCAAATCTAAATTTTCATCATTTCCACCATGTCTTTTAAAAGCATCTTGCGCACCTTCTACTAATCTATCTGTAATAATATGGTTAAATCTACCATTTATGATGGCAACTTTTTCATCACCTTTTAATCTTAATTGTCCTTCTATGATATTCATTATTCTTCCTCTTTTTTCTTTAAAGTTTTGGATATTCGCTTGATAATTTTACGCATTATACCCTAAAACATCTTGTATAGCAAAGATATCTTTTATTGTTGTTTTCAAGTCATCAATTTTAAGCATATTTGGTCCATCACTTAATGCAATACTTGGGTCGAAATGTGTTTCAAAGAAAAAACCATCTACTCCAACAGCGGCAGCAGCTTTGGCAAGACTTGGAACTATGGCACTGTTTCCACCTGTAGTACTTCCAGAACTCGGAACTTGTGCAGAGTGAGTTGCATCAAAAATTACTGGAGCAAATTCTCTCATTGTGATTAAATTTTTCATATCAACTATTAAAGAGCCATATCCAAAAACATTTCCTCTTTCACACAACCAAACACCATTATCTTTACTATTTTGATAATTTATTTTATCAATACCACGAGTTTTTAACACTTTTTGCACAGGGTGTTCCATGCTTTGACTTGCCAAGAATTGACCTTTTTTTATGTTTATTTTTGCATTTGTATTTGCACAAGCTACAAGTAAATCAGTTTGCCTACATAAAAAAGCTGGAATTTGTAAAACATCTACGATTTTTGCAGTTGGTATAACTTGATAAGTTTCGTGCACATCGGTAACTAGTGAGTATCCAAATTGTTCTTTTACCTCTTGAAGAATTTTTAAACCTTCATCAAGACCAGGTCCACGAAAACTATCAAGACTTGTTCTGTTTGCTTTATCAAAACTAGCTTTAAAATAAAATTCAACTCTTTTATCTTCTTGTAAAAAAGCCAAATCCTCAGCTATTTTCATAATATTATCACGATTTTCTATTACACAAGGTCCAGCTAGTATTATCATTTTAAATCCTCTTGATTTGTTTTTTAATTTTTTTACTAAATATTAGTTTTTTTTCACCATGTAAAGCATAATGAAATTCGTGCATATTTTGTGTAATATCTTCTAAATCATCTATTGCATTTTCATCGCATGCAAAAAGTATTTTATCTTCTTTTTTCAGTACAGTATCCCATGATGGCAATAATAATTCATCATCATTTTCTTTAATAAGAAGTAGAGCAATAATATTGTTTGACATATTGTTATTTCTAAGCGAAGTTTTTAATAAAGACAATTTTAATTTTATATTATCTTCTAAAGCTTCAACAATTTGAGGACAGCTTTTTTTATCGATAGTTAATTCATAAAGCTTAGGTTTATTATCTATTGTTTCAATTAGATTTTTAACTAAAAGTTGCCCCCAGTGTTCATCTTGATTTTTAACTAATTGTATAAATTTATCAGAAAGTGGATTTATTAAAGCATTTGTTGTTTTATTGATTAGCGTTTTAGATGGCATAATTATATGATCAACATTGGCATGTCCAAAAATCGAAAATTCTTCAACTTCATTTTCTCTAGCCATTGTAATAATACTTGGCTTTAATTTTTTTGCAGTTGCTAAAATAGATAAGTTTACTGTATCATTATTAGTACCTGCAATAATACAAACAGCATCTTTTGTTCCTGCATTTGATAGCATTTCTTTATCATCGCCATCGCCTACTATTAAATGACTTGCTTCATCTTTTGTTAAATTTACCAATTTTGCTTTATCAATTTCTATAAAAGTAGAATCAAGATTATTTTCCTTCAAAACATTATAGATACTTTTCCCTAATCGTCCATAGCCACAAACTATATATTTGCCGTTTGGAGGCTTTTGTAAAGATTCATTCAAAGTTCCAAGTTTATACACCCATCTTTTTATTTTTAATAAGTTTGGAGCTGTTAGTCCCATTTGAAATTGTGAAGCTATTATTTCAAAAGGATTTTCTACTATTTCGGCACCCAAATCATATAGGTTTTCAGTATGGTTTGTTGTGGTTGATTTAACGGCTAATTTTACATATTTATTTAATAGTTTTGAAGTAAGTGCAATTCTTAAATTTAAAGCATCATTTTCAAAAAGAGAAACTATTGCCTTGCAGTGATGTGATTTAATTCCCGCCATTTCAAGTGCTTTGTGATCGTAAGCATCACCCATTAAAACAGGAACATGTGGTGTAAAATTTTCTAAAATAAGATTATTTGCTTTTTGCTCATCTTTTTCAATTACAACTGTTCTAAAACCAGCATCAAGTGCTTTTTTGATAATTTCACTTGTGGTGTGATTATATCCAAGCACTATAATAAATTTTTGTTTAATGTTCCTTATGCTTCTTCTAAATTTCCCTTTTTTGATTTCAAGTAAAAAAAGCTTATCTTGTAATAATCCTACGAGTGTACCAATACTATAAAACCATCCAAGCACAAGAAGATAAATTGAAAATGATACCCACAGTCTTTGTAAATGCGTAAATTCATAAGGTGTTTCTCCAAAACCAATAGTAGTTGCTGTATATGTTACAAAATAAAAAGCATCAAAGATACTCATTTGATAAGGATTGCCATTATTATCAATTCCCTCAATAATAAGTAAACCTGTTATTGCAATAGTATAAGATACAACAAGCACCAAAAACGGCACTCTCATTCTTTGCAATCCAATCCAAAGTGAGCTATTATTCATATTTTATTTTATCTTTTTGATTTTAATGTTTCGCCAATATAAAGTATTACTGAAGTTACATTAGCAAACAAAGCCCCACCTGAAAGCGATATTACTACAGAAGCGCTTTCTGCATCTAAGTTGTATGAATAATCACTTACAGACCAAACAACTGCTGCTACTATAAGTTGAATTACAGCAACCAAGCTAGTAGCAAGTAAAACTGATCCTATTTGTGTTTTGTCACCAAGTTTTAATATAGTTGCAATTACATTTATAATAATAGCTGCAAAAAGTTCATATTTGCTATGAGAAACTAAGCTGTCCATATCTCCGTAAAAAAAACCAAAGTTTAATGTCATAGCAAGTATTATAAAAAACCCTGCAATTATTTTGTCTAAATTCATTTTTTATCCTTTTTTATTTGATGCAACCAAAACACCACTAAAAATAATTAAAATTATACCAAAAATTACTAAAATATCAGGAAAGCTATCTCCCAGCATCATCCCAACTATAATAGAAAATATAATATTTGTATAACTAAAAGTTCCTACAATTCCGCCTTTTGCACTCATATAGGCTTTTGTCATATATATTTGAGATAAAGTTGCAGTAATTCCAAGTCCTGCTATATAAAACCACATAACACCATAGGGCATTATAAATTTTGCAATCATAAAGTCAAATGTGGTCGTTGTATAAAATTCTCCAATAATCATAAGTAAAATTGGACCAATAGTTCCAACACTCATAAATGATAATACTATTGCTCTTGCGTCGTAAAATTTCTTAAGTTCTCGTATTGAAGTATAGGCAAGTCCTGCACCTACACCACTTAAGATGCCTAGCCAGTCAGTTTTGCTAAGATTTGTTCCTGTAAATTTTGTAATAAACAATATTCCTATAAAACCTACAAAAACACCAAGCCAAGCCCTAAAAGACAATTTTTCTTTTATAAATATATATGCGAAAATTGCAGTAAATATTGGAGCAGTTTTTGAAAAAGTTTGAGCTTCGGCAAGTGAAATATGCGCTATATCATAAAAGTACATTAAGAGTGCAAGAAAACCAATAAGTCCTCTAAAAAACAGCAAAATAGGTTTTCCACCAATTTGATTGAGCGGTGATTTGTAAATAGAAATTAATATTATAAGTACACCTGTAATATTTCTAAAAAACACAACTTCAAGTGAACTCATATGTTCACTAAGAAGTTTCGCAAATGCACCAGTAAAAGCAAAAAGAAAAGAAGCAAAAATCATATATTTTATAGCTAATTTAATATCATCGTCCATAGTGGGAAGTGTATTTAAATTTATGTTAAATATATATTATGATAAAATTTTTATTATCATTTAGTAAAATATATAAAATTTAGGAAAAAATATGAAATTATATTCTCCATGGGAGAGAGTTTATTTAAAAGTAGCTACTCCTTTTGAACATTTTTTGCACGCACAAACTACCACTGGATTGGTGCTAATGTGTATGACAGTAGTTGCTTTAATACTTGCAAATACTCCACTTACAGAAGCTTATGTACATTTTTTTCATACAAAAATAAATATAGAGGTAGGTTCTTGGAGCTTATCTCATTCCATACATCACTGGATAAATGATGGACTTATGACAATATTTTTCTTTATTATTGGACTTGAAATAAAAAGAGAAATTTTGGTTGGCGAATTGTCAAATATAAAAGTTGCTATTTTACCAATATTAGCAGCTATAGGTGGTATGGTTGTCCCAGCACTTATATATATTGGTATTAATCAAGGTGGCATAGGTGAAGATGGATGGGGAATACCAATGGCAACTGATATTGCTTTTGCTATTAGTGCTTTGGTGCTTTTGGGAAAAAGAGTTCCGCCAGCACTTGTTACTTTTTTAGTCGCACTTGCTATAGTTGATGATTTGGGTGCTATTACTGTTATTGCTTTTTTTTATACTGATCAAATACATATGATACCACTTGGTTTGACTTTTTTATCTTTTTTAATTTTGGTTGTGTTTAATCGTTTTGGAATCCATTCTAGTTTTCCTTATTTTATAATAGGTTTGATTATGTGGTTTTTTATGTTGGAGTCTGGTATTCATGCAACAATAGCAGGTGTAATTGCTGCTATGGCTATACCTTCTAAACCAAAATATACTCCATTGGATTTTACAATGCATACTAAAAATTTACTTGATGAATATGATAATTATCCAGTTGCAACAGATCATACTATGCATGAAAAACAAAAGGCAATTTTGCAAAATATTAAAAACAAAATAGATGCTGTAGGCTCTCCTGCTGGAAGATTAGAACATACGCTTCATTTACCAGTAAGTTTGGTTGTTATTCCTCTTTTTGCTCTTGCAAATGCTGGTATTTATATTGATTTTTCATCAATTGAAGAAATTATATTTAAGCCTGTTTCTCTTGGTATTATTTTTGGATTAATTGCAGGAAAAGTTATCGGGATAGCTGGTATTTCTTGGTTGGCTATAAAGCTTAATATTGCAAAATTACCAGAAAATAGCACAATGAGTCAAATTTTTGGTGTTGCATTTTTAGGAGGAATTGGATTTACAATGTCTATTTTTGTAGCAGATTTGGCATTTGTTCAAAATGAAGAATTGATTTTTCAAGCAAAAATAGGAATTTTAGCAGCATCGTTATTTTCTGGATTGTTTGGATTTTTTTGGTTAA
>JAOZVJ010000085.1 GCA_029938215.1 Arcobacteraceae bacterium
AATAAAACCTATTATTGGAATAAATAGTAATATTAAAGACTAAATTATATACAAGCTTTATGTATCATTATTTTCACTTAATTCTAAAAATGAAAAACCTATACTGTTTGAACCTATATCTAAACCTAAAACTTTTTTATTATTTAAATTATCCATTTAACCAACTTTTCTTTATCTATTTATAATTTTACCACTTTAGCCCCATAGCCACCCTGCCTTGTTAAAGCATCATCAAAACTCTTTACACTTGGATGTTGTTCTAAAAATACTTTAACAGCATAAGATAATTTTCCTGTACCAATTCCATGATACACAAGCACCTCATCAAATCCTGCAATCAAAGCATCGGAAATAAATTTATCAAGATTTGCTGTGGCTTCTTCAGCTCTTTGTCCGTGCAAATCAAGTGTGATATGTCCAGATTCTGGTTTGGTTATATTTACTTTTATATCAATATTTTGTTTTGTTTTGACTTTTGGCATATTACCACTTCTTTTTAATTCAGCAAGTGCGACTCTTAATTTCATCCCATCATCTGTTTCGATATAGCCTTGCTTTCCTTTGATAGAAGACAAGACTCCTTTTGCATTTCTATATTTTACTCTATCGCCTACTTTAAGCTCTATTGGTTCTTGAATTTTTTGCACTTTTATATCTTTTACTTTTTTATGTGCTTTATTTAAAAACTGATGAGCTTCTTTGCTTTGTGTTGTTTTTATAGCTTTTTTTGCTTCATCTATGGCACTTTGATATTGCTCTTGCAAATTATCTTTTTTGGTCAATATTTGCAAATCAACTTCTTCTTTTTGCTCTTTTAATGATTTATTTAATTTTTTATTTAATTCTATTTGTTCATCAAGATTTTTAATTTTTTGTTGATATTCAAGCTCCAATGCACTACTTCTTTCTATTAGTTCATTTAATCGTTCTTTATCACTTCCATGAACTTCTTTCGCTTTATGTACGATATTTAAAGGTATTCCGTAACGACTTGCGGTTTCAAAAGCATAGCTTTGTCCGATAGTTCCTTGCATAAATTGATAAGTTGGTTTTCTATTCTTTTCGTCATAAAGTGCTGCAATAAGTTCAACATCTGAATTCTTAGCCATCAATGCAGCTAGTCTTTTATGATGAGTAGTTATTATTATTTTAATATTTTTAGTCATTAACTCTTCAATAATTACTTTAAATAATGATGCAGCTTCATCGCTATCAGTTCCTAACTCTATCTCATCTACACCGACTATTGCGTTTGATTTTTTAAATAATTGACTAAATTCTACCATACGACCTGCAAAAGTAGATATATCATTTTTAACACTTTGAGGGTCATCCAAAACTGCCAAGACTTCCTTGTGATTTCCTATGCTTGTCTGTGTTTCATCGCAATGATAAGGAATAAGATATTTTGACATAAATACAGCACTTAGGATTGATTTTAAAAGCATAGTTTTACCACCAGCATTTACACCTGTGATCATAATAACTTTTTTAGAAAAATCAATATTAATAAGTTTTGGATTATGCAAAGCTGGATGTTTAAAATCTACTAGTTTTTGTATTTTAGTATCTTTTTTCGGCAATATAAAATTTTTATCATCCATTTTTGCAAAAAATATTCTAGCTTGATAGTTATCAAACCTATCAAATTCTTTATTTATAAACGATAAAAACATAAGATATTTACCCAAAACATTTGAATACTGTCGACACAGCTTAAAAATAATCTCTTCTTTTAAATTTATAAGATCTGCTTGTCTTTGCTTATATTGTGACACACTATGCGGAACTACATAAAAAAATCCAGCACTACTACGATCTAAAACCTTTGCTTTTAAAAAGTGATTAAATCCAGAACGCACCAACAAAGTTTGCTCACCATGAACTAAATGTATTTGATGATCCACCAAATAAAGCTGTAATTTTTTACTATTTATATTTGATTGCAAAGATTGTTTTATTTGCCCCTTTATATCATAAAGATTTTGATTTACACGATCCAAATCTTCATCATATCCTTGCTTTATATTTGCCTTATCATCAAAAATATCTACAAGTGCTTCTATATCATCTGGAATTATTATTTTATTATTCCATTCTCCTAGTTTATCTTCAAAATTAAATCTTTTAAGATATAAAAAAAATCCAATAATTTTTACAAACTCATATATCTCATACAGTTTCAAATCACCTTGCTTTTTTAAATACATCAAAGCAGAATCAAGATTTTCAACCTTTGGTGCTTGTTTTATCTCATATTTTGAAAGTTGCTGTATTAATTTATGATGAATATTAATATCGCCCTCAAGCACAATAGACTTTTCTCTAGCAAAAAGGTTTTGTAAGTTTTGTAAATATTCTTCTAAATCTAATTTTTTTATTATATCTTGCATTTATTCCTATTTCGCCTTTGGTCTAAATACTTTTATAACTTTTTCATCACATTCCATAAATGGTTGCTCCATCAAATCTAGACAATAAGGAATAGCAGGAAATACTGCATCAAGACATTCTCTGATTGACTTTGGTTTGCCGGGAAGATTGACTATCAAGCTATCTTTTCTCAAACCTGCTGTTTGTCTTGAAAGTATTGCTGTTGGTACAAATTTAAGTGATTCTTGTCGCATAAGCTCACCAAATCCGGGCATCATCCTATCGCATACATTCTCAGTAGCTTCTGGTGTAACATCTCTTTTAGATGGTCCAGTTCCTCCAGTAGTAACTATCAAACTACAATTTTGTTCATCCGCCATTTCAATCATAGTAGCTTCAATAATATCTTGCTCATCAGGTATAACTTTATATATTTCTTCCCACGGAGATATTAAATATTCATCAAGTGTTTCTATGATCGCTTTTCCACTTAAATCATCATATACTCCTGCACTTGCTCTATCGCTTACTGTTATTATTCCTATTTTTGATTTCATCTGTTTTATTCCTTTATAGATTATTTAATTTTATTGGAAGTATATCGAACAACACTATAAAATATGCCCTTTATTTTTCATATAATAAACTTCAGAAAATTGTCTAAAAAACTCCATTGTTTTTTTACTATCTATTATCTTATCATCGCATCCCAAATAGACTTCAATATATATTCCTCTATCTACCAATTTTTTGATTTTTTTTTCATCCCAATTATAATTCAGCAAATCTTCCAGCTCTTCATATTTGCCAACTTGAAAATATAATTCTTTTTGATTTTTTGTTATTCCGCAATTTTCCAAAAATTTATCACAATAGTCTTCTTTGTTTTTTTTAAAAAACATTAATTGCATTCTTTTATATTTTATATCTTTATCATTAAAAAAAGCTGGTGAAAACAATTGTATTTTATCTATTCTTGTATCCGTACCCAAAGCATATTCTATCGCTTTTTTTGCTCCATAACTAAAACCACAAACAGTAAAATCCGTATCAATAATATATTTTTTAAATAATTCTTGTTCATTTTTTAAACTAAAGCCACTAAAGTATTTCAATATTTTGCCTAAACCTCAAACACTTCATCTTTTAGAAGTTTGTCTTTTATTTTCAATACTTCATCTTTGTTTGTTGCTATTTTTTCTTGTAGTTTTGATTTTATAGTTTGCAATAACAATGTTTCAGAAGTAGCCATATCGTATCTTTCAACCACTTGTGACGCTATTTTTTTAGCCTCTTTTAATTCACTTTCAAAAACAACATAAGGCTCTTTTAAAATAACTTCCAATCCAACACTACCTGATAAATTATTTGCTATTATATTTTCAAGCTGTGTTTTTGATGGATATATTGTATCTTCTGCGTTAATTCCTTCATCAAATAAAGCAACCTTTTGTTTTGATATATATGCCTTTGAAGCTTGATATGTGGCTAAAATTTCTTTTTCTTGTTCATTTAAAAAATAATGCTGTTTTTTGCCAAATCGAATTTTCTTTTTTGCACATTCCATATCATCTTTTTCTATATTTTTACCATCTCTTTTTATCATATTCAACAACGCTTCATTTACTAAAGTTGCCAACGCAGCACTACTAAAACCGCTAGTATAACTTGCTAATTTCGGTAATTCAAAATTATATTTTTTACCTTTTAGATAAAGTTCTAATATTTTTTGCCTATCATCTTTTGATGGCAATGCCAAAAAAACTCTTCTATCAAATCTTCCAGCTCTTAAAAGTGCTTCATCTAAAACTTCAATTTTATTTGTAGCTGCGATTACTATTACGCCACTATTTCCATCGAATCCATCCATTTGAGTTAAAAGCTCATTTAGTGTTGCTTCTCTTTCATCATTTGCACCAACACCCCTTGCTTTTCCAACTGCATCAATTTCATCAATAAAAATAATCGCTGGTGCTTTTGCCTTTGCGACCTCAAAAAGTTCCCTAACTCTTTTTGCTCCCATTCCTACATAGATATGAACAAAACTAGCTCCACTTTGATAGAAAAACGGAACACTAGCTTCTCCAGCAACAGCCTTTGCTATCAATGTCTTACCAACACCAGGAGGGCCTACAAGCAAAACACCTTTTGGTAAAGACACATCATATTTTTTATATTTTTTTGGATTATTTAAAAAATCAACTATCTCTTCAAGTTCTTCTTTTACCTCATCTATTCCAGCAACATCTTTAAAAGTTGTATCTGTTTTTACTGCTTGGATTGTATTACTGATAGTTTTTTCTTGTGCTTTGGCTTCACTATTTTCTAATTCTTCTTGAAATTTATTTTTTGGAATATATTTTTTAATACTCTCTTTATATTTTTGCAAACCAAATGCAGTTAGCATAAGTATAAATAAAAAAACTATACCAAAATAATAACTATTACCCTGTATTATATGATCACTTTTAATCAACATATAAACAAACAATATTATCAAAATAATGGCAGAAATGCCCATCATTTTTAAATTTTTATCATTTCTATTTTTATCATTTTTATTCAAATTTTGAAACATTTTTATATTCCTTATAATATTGACTTTTTTCTATACTTGCGCTATACTTCATTTACAATTTCCTTCGGGATCGCTCTTCTTTTTAGAAGAGCAAAAATCATCTCCAAATATCAAGTTATGTAATTTTATTTTTAGCTGTTCAAAATCATCTTTATTTATCATACCTATTTTTTTCATAAGTCGTTTATGGCTATATAATTTATGCTGAACTAAAAGTGCTGTACTTTTTTTATCTTCTGAAAAATTAAATTGAAAATAAAAACTACCATCTCTTAATGTTGTTGAAAGTGGTACTCCTAAAAACATATCATTAGTATATCTTTTTATAATTAAAATTGGTCGTTGAAATTCATCGCCTTTTCCATTTTGCTCAAAGCCTATATTTTCACCAATTCTAGTCCAAAAAATATCTCGCTCTTTAAAGTAAACTCTTTTATTTATCAGTTCTGTTTCTTGTTTAACTTGATTCCATTTATTGAATTGTTTCATTTATATATTATTTGTCCAGCCAAGCGTTTAAAATCTTGAAACATTTTTATTTTTCTCTACTTCATAATCACCAACTTCAATCCAATCACCAATCAAATTCGTATCACTTTGTACTTCCATCTTATTAAAAAATTGATCATATCCCCTGTAAATTCCATCTTTACAATTTTCTATTAAAACTTTTAATGGTTTTTTATTTTCTCTAAAAATCTTATTTTTTTCTTCTACAATTTGTCTTAATTCGATAGCTCTTTTTTTTGAAACATTTCCGTTTATTTGATTTTTCATCGTAGCGCTTGGTGTTCCGTCTCTTTTGCTATATGTAAATTGATGAATATGCGTTAATGGAAATTTTCTAAGATTTTCCATAGCATCATTCCATATTTTGTCAGTTTCTCCAGGATGACCTACAATATAATCAGTACCCAAAGCATACCCTTTTGAAGCTAAGCTTTCAAAAAGTTTCAAATCTTTATCAACGGTATTTCTTCTGTTCATTATTTTTAACATATCAGAACTCGTATGTTGCAAAGCTATATGTAGATGTTTTCCCATCCAAGGTTCTTCCAATATCTCTTTAAATTCATCGGTTATTTGTATAGGCTCAACACTTCCTAGTCTTATTCTTTTTACACCATTTATCAAAGAGATTTTTTTAATCAATTGAGCCAATCCATCTCTGCCAAGACTATCATTGCCTTTACCATACGAACCAACATTTGTGCCAGTTAATATAAATTCACCAAAACCATTATTTGCTAATTTTTTAATCTGTTCTAATATCTTTTCTTCTCTTTGACTTCTAGCATTTCCACGAACAGCTGGAATAATACAATAACTACAAGAAAAATTACACCCCTCTTGAATCTTCACAAACGCCCTACTCTTGCCAATCATTTTTTCAATAATTGTTTCATCTATATGTTTCAAATCGCCAGCTTCAAAAAATCTAGTATCATCTTTTAGAAGCATATCTATTTTTTCTTTTTCACTATGTCCAAAAAGCGCATCTATTTTTTTATCATTAAATAAACTCTCACCTTTAGTCCACACGCCACAACCAGTAAAAACAATTCTTGGATTTTTCGGTAATTTTTTTAATGAATTTATATAGCTTCTTGCTGTACTATCCGCTCCATTTGTAACGGTACAAGAATTTATTACAACTATATTCGCTTCTTTTTCATCTAAAGTGTTCTCAAAATCTTTTAGATTATTCATCATTATTTGAGTATCAAACATATTTGTACGACAACCAAAGGTTTTAAAAAAAACTTTTGGTTTTTTAGATTTTAAATTTTTTATATTTATTTCTTTTTTCATTTAAAATTTTACAACTAACAATTTGGAGGATCAAACATACCTGCTGTCGAACTAGTTCCAGGTAATAAACTTTCAGCTTGCGATTGTGCGTTTGCTACTCTCAAAGTTTGTGTAGGATAAGATAGTTTTATATCATCTTCAGCTTTAAAAGCCTCAAGTATTTCCATGCTTATTACACTTCTTAATGCTAAAGTGGCATAAGAATTAGTATAGTACCAAGTAGATACTCTAATACCATATGGCTCAACAAATGTGAACACTCTTGGCTCTGGATTTGCACTTCTTAAAACATACTTTGTTCTTAATTTTTGAAGTCTTTTTTTTGTAAGATCTGTATATCCTTTTGCATGATTTGTAGCAATTTTTTTTGCGATTTCTAAAGCTTTCTTGTGATTTGATTCAAATGTAATATTTATATCTATACCATCCCAAACTGTTCTAAGTCCATCAAATGTATAGTTTGCTATCATTTCAGTAAAAATATAATTATTTGGAATAAAAACTACTCTTCCTGTTCTACGACTTACTGTATAACTTGTCAAAGTTATATCTTCTCTTACTGCGATTTTTAATAAAGATATATCAAGAACATCGCCAACTATTTCCATGCCATTTTTTGTAACTTTTATTCTATCTCCAACATGTATAGAACCGCTTGTCATAATTGCTATCCATCCAAACATAGACATAAACCAATCTTTTAGAGCAATAGCAATACCAGCTGATGCAAAACCCAAAAATGTTACAAGATGGGATGCATTATCCATATATGAAAAAAGAACTACAAATATAGATAAAATTACAAAAGTAAAATTAGCCAATTTATTTGTAGTATAATGTCTATCATTATTTTACAGAAGTAATTTATGGATTTTAGCACTGGAGGATTTTTGTCTATTCTTGACAATTATACCGCATTAGAGTACACTTTATAAAAAGGAGTTTTTATGACACTTTCAGTCAATCAATTTCATGCTAATTTGAAAT
>JAOZVJ010000017.1 GCA_029938215.1 Arcobacteraceae bacterium
TCTGTTTGGCATAGGATTTATTATTTCTAGCTACTAAAAATAAAAATTGATCACATATAAAATTTGCACTTCCTGCCACAATAAGCGTAATATAAATATTCAAATCACCTGAATACGAAAGCACTCCAGCAACTGCTAAAGCTAAAAATCCACCACCAAATGAATATAAAAAAAGGACTATATATCCCCAATCTTTTATTAAACCTTCCATTAAATTCCAAAACCTTTTAAAAATTGATATTGGATTTTATCCAAAAATCTTTAAGTTTTAGTATTGTTCTATCAAATACTATCTAAATACCAAAAAACTCTATAGCTTCTTTTTGATCCTCATCATACTCTTCTAAAGAATTATTTTTAATTTTTTCAATAATAAAACCTTTAACTTGTTTTCTTACATCTTCAATGTTATCAACTTCAACAAAACCATTAAACCCCATAGGGTGGTCATTGAAAGTTATAACACCATCACAATTTTCTTCTATAAAATCTGCAATCGTTCTATATGTAATAAAATCAAAAGTGGTAGCATGCCAACCCATATCTTCTAATTCTTTGTCACAAAATAAATCTATACCATCATTTGGATGATCTTGGTATAAATATTCATTTTGTTTTTCTTCTATTAATTTTAGAAAAACATCTGGCTTTTCTATTTCATTTTTTCTCAATAAAATTCCTCACATAATCCATTATTATTATTTATTTCAGTTGCTTGTTAGAGAAAGAAGACATCTGTTTCTTTCTCTATTAAAATTTAAAATGCTTTAGACATTACCTCATTTAATCTTTTTGTAAATGCCACTGGATCTTTTATCTCTATACCTTCAGCCATCTTAGCTTGATCAAGTAATAGCCATGATACATTTTCAATCATTTTATTGTCAGTACAGCCGTTTAAACTTTTTACTATTTTATGGTCAGGATTGATTTCTAAAATTGGTGCAGATTCAGGAACTTCTTGACCCATTGATTTCATCATAGCAGCCATTTGTGCCATTGGATCATTTGCATCTTTTACAACACAGCTAGGAGATTCACTTAATCTATCAGTAGTTTTAACTTCTTTTACTGCTTCACCTAAAACTTCAGTAATTTTTTCTACTATTGATTTAAATTCTTCTTTAACTTTCTTTTGTTCCTCTTCACTTTGTTCAGTTTTTGGTGCTTCGCAAGATGTAACATCTTTAAGTTCCCAATCTTTATAAGTACCGATACTAGGAGTAATAACTTCATCGATTTCTTTGTCATCTAAAATAAGAACTTCAATATTATTTTTCTTATAACTTTCAAGCAAAGGAGAATTTCTTAATACTCTCTCATCTTCACCGATTATATAAAAAATTGTTTTTTGTTCTGTACTTGCTCTTTCTTTATAGTCTGCAAAACTAGTCATTTCGCTATTGTCATTTGTAGATTTATATCTTACAAGCTCTAAAATAGCATCTTTATTCATATGGTCTTGATAAATACCCTCTTTTAAAGGTCTATTGTATTGCTCAATGAATTCTTTATAATTTTCTTCTTTTTTAGAGATTTTTTTGATTTCACTTAAAATCTTTTTAACAGAAGACTGTTTGATATTTGCCATAACTTTATTTTCTTGAAGCAATTCTCGACTAACATTTAATGGTAAATCTTCACTATCAATAACACCTTTTACAAACCTAAGGTAAGTTGGAAGCAATTCTTTTTCATCATCTGTGATAAATACTCTTTTAACATAAAGTTTAACGCCAGGTTGAAAATCAACTCTATACATATCCATTGGTGCTTTTTTAGGAATATAAAATAAAGTAGTATATTCACTAACACCCTCAGCTTTTGTATGAACGAAAGCCATTGGGTCTTCACTATCATGCGAAATAGTTTTATAAAATTCATTATAATCATTAGCTTTTAATTTTGCTTTTGGTTGTGTCCAAAGTGCTGTCGCTTCATTGATTTGTTCATGTTTTTTTTCTATAGATTTTTTAGCTTCTTTTCCTGCTTTTTTATCTTCTTCACTTAATTCTTCTGCAACTTCTTCTTCATAATTTAAGAAAATTGGAAAAGGAATATGATTTGAATATTTTTTAACAATATTTTCAATTCTATGTTTTGAAGCAAATTCACTTACATCTTCATCTTTAAGTTTAATATAAATTACAGTTCCATTTTCATCTTTTGTTACAGATTCTAAATCATAACTTCCAGTACCATCACTTGACCATTTAAAACCTTGATCTTCTCCAGCTTTTTTAGAAATAACATCAACTCTTTGGGCTACCATAAATACAGAATAAAATCCAACACCAAATTGACCAATTAGATTACTATCTTTTTTAGCATCCCCTGTTAAACTTTCTACAAATGATTTTGTACCAGATTTTGCAATAGTACCAATAGCAGATATTAAATCCTCTTCATTCATACCAATTCCATTATCAGCAATTGTTATTGATTTATCTTTTTCATCAAAACCAATACTTACAGCAGGTGTTGTTTCAAAACCTTTTAGTTTTTCATCAGTGATTTTTAAATATTCCAATTTATCAATTGCATCACTTGCATTTGACACAAGCTCTCTTATAAAAATTTCTTTATTTGAATATAAAGAGTGAGTCATAAGCTTAAGTAATTGTCCTACCTCTGTTTGAAATTCATGTTTTGCCATATTTATTTTTCCTTTTATTATTGTATTTTTATTTTAATTTGTAAGTTTGGATTATATCAAAGATTTATAAGATTTTACTTAAAAGTTAGCACTACAAGTCGTAGAGTGCTAATTTTGAAATAGTTCTAATTTTAAAACAGTTTTTATTTAATAAAATTATCTATTATAAATTTATAAATACACCTATTTAATTACATCAAAATAACTAATTAGATATAATCACTCAGAAAATACAAGAGCAGGTTATGTCACAAATACCACAATACACACACTTACATTTACATACAGAATATTCACTATTAGACGGTGCAAACAAGATAAAAGTACTTGCTAAAAAGATAAAAGAACTTGGTATGACAAGTGTTGCTATGACTGATCATGGCAATATGTTTGGTACTATTGATTTTTATAATACTATGAAAAAAGAGGGTATTAAGCCGATTATCGGAATAGAAGCTTATCTTCACAATCAAGAAGATTTGGGCGATAAGTCTGTAAAACAAAGATTTCATTTATGTTTATTTGCCAAAAATGATATAGGATATAAAAACCTTATGTATTTAAGTAGTCAAGCTTATATGAATGGATTTTATTATTATCCACGAATAAATAAAAAAATCTTAAAAGAAAATAGTGAAGGGTTGATTTGTAGTGCTGCTTGTTTGCAGGGTGAAATAAATTGGCATCTAAATCTAAATAATGAAAAAAATGTAAAAAATGGTGCAAAGGGATATGAAGAAGCTAAAAAGATAGCTATAGAATATAAAGAGGTTTTTGGGGATGATTTTTATCTTGAAATTATGCGACATGGAATACACGATCAACATTTTGTAGATACTCAGATTATTAAAATTGCTCAAGAAGTTGGTATCAAAATAATTGCAACCAACGATACTCACTACACAAACCAAAAAGATGCAGATGCACATGAAGCTTTTATGTGTATAGCTATGAATAAGCTTTATGATGATCCAAACAGGCTTCGTCATAGTGTGCATGAATTTTATGTAAAATCACCGCAAGAAATTGCTAGGCTTTATGCTGATATACCAGAGGCTTTATCAAACACACAAGAGATAGTTGATAAATGTAATTTAGAGATAAAATTAGGCGATCCAACGCCTCCAAATTTTAAATTTACAAGAGATAAATCACAGCTTCAAAATTTAGATTTACCAGAGCCAAATATCGAATATTCACTTGAAAATGACAAAATACTTTTTATACATGAATGTTGGCAGGGACTAGAAGAAAGACTAAAAATAGTATCGCCAAAAAAACATCAAGAATACAAAGATAGATTGCAAGTAGAGATAGATATTATTAACAATATGAAATTTCCAGGATATATGCTTATCGTTTGGGATTTTGTAGCATATGGAAAATCAATAGGTGTGCCAGTAGGTCCAGGTAGAGGAAGTGCTGCTGGAAGTTTGGTAGCATTTTCTTTGGAAATTACAGATATTGACCCAATGCCTTATGGTTTGCTTTTTGAGAGATTTTTAAATCCTGAAAGAATATCAATGCCAGATATTGATATGGATTTTTGTCAAGCAAGAAGGCAAGAAGTTATTGATTATGTTGTTGAAAAATATGGTAGGGCGAATGTCGCACAAATTATTACTTTTGGTAAGCTTTTGGCAAAAGGTGTTATTCGTGATGTTGCAAGAGTGCTTGATATGCCATATTCTCAGGCTGATGCTTTTGCAAAACTTATACCTGATGAACTTGGAATTGATTTAGAAAATTCTTGGGAAAAAGAACCAAAGATAAAAGAACTTTGCGATACAAATCCTACAGCCGCAAGAGTTTGGGAATACTCTTTGGCACTTGAGGGATTAAATAGAAATGCAGGAACACACGCTGCTGGAGTGGTAATATCAAATGAACCACTTTGGAAAAAAACACCACTTTTTAAACCAGCGGGACTTGAAAATGCTTTGGCTACTCAATATAGTGGAAAATATGTAGAAGATGTAGATTTAATAAAATTTGACTTTTTGGGACTTAAAACTTTAACAGTTATTGAGGGTGCAAACGAACTGGTCGAAAAAAAATATGGTAAACGAATAGATTTTGTAAAAGAAGATGTAAACGATAAAAAGATTTATGATTTAATCCAAACAGGGCATACGATAGGGCTTTTTCAAATAGAATCATCTGGTATGCAAGACTTAAACAAACGATTAAAACCATCAAATTTTGAAGAAATTATTGCTGTACTTGCACTTTATAGACCAGGACCTATGGAGTCTGGTATGCTTGATGATTTTATTGATAGAAAGCATGGTCGGGCTAAGGTTGATTATTTTTATGATGAATTTGAAGAACCACTTAAGCCTATCTTAGAACCTACTTATGGAGTAATTGTATATCAAGAGCAAGTTATGCAAATCGTTCAAACTATTGGAGGCTTTAGCCTTGGTGGTGCGGATTTGGTTCGTCGTGCTATGGGTAAAAAAATCAAAGAAGAGATGGATAGGCTTAAGGGTGAATTTGCTAATGGTGGAGTAAAAAAAGGGTATCAAAAAAAGCATTGTGAAGAACTTTTTGATTTGATTGTTAAATTTGCTGGGTATGGATTTAATAAATCGCACTCAGCAGCTTATGCTATGGTAACTTTTTATACTTCATATTTAAAAGCATATTATCCAACTCAATTTTTGGCTTCTTTACTTACAAGTGAAAAAGACAATACCGATAAAGTTGTAAAATATGTAGATGAAGTAAAAAGAATGGGCTTTGAACTTGTGCCTCCACATATAAATAAATCTGATTTAGTTTTCAATGCAAATACTTTGGATGACAAAGAAGTTGTTATGTTTGGAATGGGTGCGCTTAAAGGTGCTGGAGATGTTGCGATAAAATCTATTTTAAAAGCAAGAGAAGATGGAGAATTTGAAGATTTAAGCGATTTTATAAGCCGAATTGATGGGAGTAAAGTAAATAAAAGAGTAATAGAAGCTTTGATAAAATCTGGTGCATTTGATTGTTTTGGATACACAAGAGCTACTATGCTTGAACAACTTGAAAATATAGTTGAAGCAGTAGGAAAAGCAGCACAAGCTAAAAAGCAAGCAGTAGGTTCACTTTTTGGCGATAGCGAAGAGATGACAAAAGTTGAACTTGTCTTAAAAGATATTCCAGAATTTGATGATAGTGAAATACTAGAATTTGAAAAAGCATCGCTAGGATTTTATGTATCAGGTCATCCTTTGGATAAATATAGAGAAAGTTTAGATGAAATAAATTATACTTTAAGTAGCCAAATTGATGAACTTGCAGATGGTGCAGAAGCTTTAATAGTAGGACAGATAGAGTCTGTTGCAAATAAGGTAAGTAAAAAAGGTTTTAAATTCGGTATTGCTACTATTATGGATTTGCATGGAAATATTGAGCTTATGCTTTTTGAAGATAGATTAAAAGAGTTAGAAGAAGATTTTGATATCACTAAACCAATAGCATTTAAAGTGCGTGCGAAAGTAAATGACTTTGGAGTTCAACTAAGTTTGCGAAAAATAGAAACTTTAAAAGATGCAAAAAAAGAAAAACTAAAAACTAAAAAAGTTGAAAAGATAGAACCTACTTTAAAAATTGCTATAGACTATTCACAAGATATGAATTTGCTTTATAAAATATTTGATGTTGTATCGCAAAATCAAGGCAAAAGGGCATTACAAATTACTATTAAATCAAAGCTTGGCGATATCGAACTTGATAGTGGATATCATATAAATAAAAGTGTTGAAAGTATGTTAAAAGAGATAAATGGAGTGTATGTAGGATGAAAACAGATTATAAACCACCTTATACTATTACATCAAAAATGCTAAAGTTGTCTGTGGAAATAAGTGAACAAATAGGCGAATTTAATATATCAAATTCAAAAAAACTATTTCTACGAAAACGAAGCCGTATTAAAACTTTAGCAGGCACTTTGCAAATTGAGGGCAATACTTTAGACGAAGAACAAATAACGGCCATGCTTGATGGTAAAACTGTACTGGGAACATACAAAGAGATAGAAGAAGTAAAAGGTGCGATAGACTTGTATGATGTGATAGATAAACTTGACTATAAAAAGCAAAATGATTTATTAAAAGCACATAAAATTCTTATGGCAAATATTTTAACAAAGGCAGGAAATTATCGAACTTCAAATGTTGGAGTTGGCGGTAAAGATGGGGTTACTCATGTAGCACCACCACAAGATAGAGTCCCAGAACTTATGAGCGAACTTTTTGACTGGCTTAAAAATAGTGACGAACACCCACTTATTAAAAGTTCTATATTTCACTATGAATTTGAATTTATTCATCCATTTATAGATGGCAATGGAAGAATTGGTAGATTTTGGCAAAGCCTTATTCTTTATAAGTTTAAAGATATGTTTCAATATATACCAATTGAAAGTATCATAAGAGATAGGCAAAGTGAATATTATAAAGCTTTGGAAGATGCTAGTAGTGTAGGTGAAAGCACACCTTTTATAGAGTTTATGCTTGAAAGTATATTTCAATCTATAATTTATACCCCTCAAGATACCCATCAAGATACCCCTCAAGATGAACGCTTGAGAAAAGTAGTTGAATTTTGTATTGAACCAAAATCAAGAAAAGAGATACAAGAGTATATAAAAATAAGAGATAGAAAGTATTTTAAGGAAGCTATTTTGGATAAACTTATAACTGATGGGTATTTAGAAATGACATTACCACAAATTCCCAAAAGCCCTAAGCAGAAGTATGTGAAAGTAGTAAAATGAAAAATAAAATAAGGAACAAAAAATAAAACAAATTTTAATAACAAATGATGATGGCTTTGATGCTGTTGGTTTAAAATATTTAGTAAAAGCTTTGCAACCATTAGCTCAGATAACAGTAGTAGCGCCTGCAACAAACAAAAGTGCATGTGCTCACAGTATGACTTTGACTAATCCTCTGCGATTTAAAAGTATAGAGGATGATTGGTATATGCTTGAAGATGGTACTCCTACGGATTGTGTATTTTTGGGATTGCACAATCTTTATGGCGAAGGTAATCTTCCTGACTTGGTGATAAGTGGGATAAATATAGGCTCAAATATGGGGGAAGATATCACTTATAGCGGAACTGTTGCAGGTGCAATGGAGGCTGTACTTCAAGAAGTACCAGCTATCGCAATTAGTCAAGTTTATAATAATTTGCATAGTTCACAGCCTAAAGAGGATTGGGATTTTGCGTTAGCTTGTAAAGTGATAGTTGATATTACTAAAAAAATACTTGATGATGAATTTCCTCTTGGAGCTAGAAAGCTTTTAAATATCAATATTCCTCAAATAAAAACAGAAGAATGCAAAGGTATAAAAATCACAAAAGCTGGTTATAGAGTTTTTGGAAATGACTGCCATAGATACCATGATCCAAAAGGAAATGAATTTCATTGGATTGGACTTCATCCTTTGATTTGGGAACAAAGTGATGAAAAAGATTGTGATTTTGAAGCTATTAAGGATAATTATGTTTCAATTACACCTATAAAACTAGATATGACTAGTTATGATGATATGAAAAAACTAAAAGAGTGGATAGTAATTTGATGTGAAATTTACAATATTCCAGCTCGTCTCAAAAAAATATATTAAAAGTTGAACCTTTATTTTCAGCACTTTTTATATCAAGTTTAAAGTTATGTACTTTTAATATATTTGCAACCAATGATAAGCCAACGCCAAGAGAATTGTTCCAACCATTGCTAGATACTCTATAGAATTTATCTGTAATTTTTGGAATATCTTTAGCCTTTAACCCAACACCAGTATCAACTATACTTAAATATTTATTTGAAATATTAACAGTTACTAAATCTTGAGAATATTTTAAAGCATTTTCTATTAAATTTGTTATAGCAATACTTATCATTGTTTCATCAGCTTTTATAACAATATCTTTTGCTTCAAGTAAAATTTCCCTTGATGGATATGATAATTTTAAATCTTCAATTATTATTTTTGTTAAATTTGTGATATTACAATTAGTTAAATTATATTGTTGCTTTCCATCCTCTAATCTTATAGACATTCGCAATCTATCTATCATCTTTGTAAGCTTTATTGAATTTGATGAAATTTTATCTAAAAATTTATTTTTTATATTTATATTAATATCCTTGTCTTCAACTAAGGCTTGTGCATATCCGCTTATTACTGCAATTGGATTTTTAAACTCATGGGAAATTGCTGAAATAATATCATCTTTTTGTCTATTTGCAAGTTTTAATTTTGCTGTGTATTTTGATTTTTGTTTATCTTTTTTTGCCAAAGAATTAGATGTTTGAGTAAGAAGTTTTGTGATTTTATTAAATTCTAAAGAATAAGTAGAATTGATTTGCAAAGCTTTATTTTGCTTAGTTAAATCATCTAAGAATTTTAAAACTGCATTGGTTTCATTTTGTACTTTTTTACTAATATTTGAAGTTACCAAAAAAATAAATGCAATAAATAACATAAAAAGAAATGCTACTTTTAAAGATAAAAATAAAAATTCTTGACTAATCTGCTCAATATTTCTAGCCATTCTTATGTAATATTCATTATCATTTAATATAAACTTTTTAGATACATATAGAAGCTCTTTTTTTAATGTCTTAGAGTATCTAATAGTTGAACCATATTTTTGATATTTTGATTCTATTATCTCTTTTCTAGTTTTATGATTATCCATAAGTGATTTATCTTTATCGCTTTCACCAACCACAATACCGTCTTTATCTATAATTGTAACTCTAAGATTTGTAAGTTTTTTTATATCCTTAATTTTTCCATCAATTTTTTTTAAATCTTTAATTTGAAGAGAAATTATATCAATATTATGAAGCAAATCTATTTTTGTATGCTCAATATAAATATCTTTAATCCAAAAATAAAACACAACAACAAACACCACAAAAATACCAATAAATACAGCCATAAATTTACGAAGAAAAATATCATAAAGTTTAAGCAAAAATATATCCTTGTGAACGAACTGATTTTATATATTTTTTTTCTCCAGTTGGATCTATTTTTTCTTTTAATCTTTTTATCGCAACATTTACTGTTTTTTGTTTCACATTTATATAGTCTTCCCAAACATTTTCAAGCAAAATATCACGACTAAGTAAAATATCTTTATTTTTAAAAAATTCTAATAATAAATCGTGTTCAAGATGAGTTAGTTCGATTTCTTTATTATCTATAGAAAATTTCTTTTTATTAGAGTTGTAAATAATATCACGAATTTTTATTATATCCATCTCTTTTTTGGCTCGTTTAATAACAGCTTTTACTCTTGCTTTTAAAACATTTAAATTAAATGGTTTTGTTATATAATCATCCGCCCCTCTTTGAAAACCTTCAAGTATATCTTCATCTTTATCTTTTGCAGTTAAATAAATCACAGGATTACAATAGCCATCATTTCTAATACTTTGTATAAAAACACTACCTTCAATATTTGGCAAGTTTCTATCCATCAATATTAAATCAACGGCTTCTTCATCCAATATTGCTTTTACATTTGAGGTATCCGAGCAACAAATTATATCGTACCCATCTTTGGACAAAGCATATTCAATCAAATCTAAAATATCTTGTTCATCTTCAACTACTAAAATTGTATTTTGCATCTTATATTATATCTTATACCTGATGAATTTCGCCACCAATTTTAGCAAATAATAAAAGTGAAGCTATACTCATAGCACGGTCTGCTATTTTTTCACTTTTTCGTAATGCTGATAACATCTTATGATATTTATCAAATTCTTTTATTTTTTTCGATTGTTTTAAAATATCATTTTCAATTATTTCATACAAATCATCAGTTTTATTTTCAGCAATTAAAACCTTACTATAATTTTCTTGAATTTCATTTTCGCAACATATATTAAACATTTGTGCCGCTAATTTTAAAGCTTCGACTGTTGATTTTTGCATTGGTATTGCGTATTCTTTAACTATCTTCATATCAACTTGATTGCAAATCTCAATAAAACCTTTTATAAAACTTCTTGTATTTACAGAAGCCCTTAAAAGCTCATTTGTAATTTTAAAATAGGATACCATTTTTCGTAAATCTCTAGCTTCTGGTGAATATAACGCAAGAGTTGTGATAATAGAATTATCAATATCTGTCGTTTTATTACTAACATTTTTAATACAAGATTTTGCCTCATTAAACTTTTCTATTTCACAAGTGTTAAAAGCATCTATAATTATCTCATTTGCCTGTATTAAACCATTTGCAATATCAATTGTTTTTTGCTTTATCTCATTTAATTTTTCTTCATAATTTACTAACATTATCCAAATCTCCCTGTAATATAATCTTCTGTTTTTTTCTCTTTTGGATTAAGAAAAATTGTTTCTGTCTCATCATATTCTACGATATCTCCAAGATGAAAAAACGCTGTCATATCTGCTACTCTACTTGCTTGTTGCATATTATGAGTAACGATAATTATCGTATAATCTTTTTTAAGTTCCAACATAAGTGCTTCAATCTTTTCTGTTGATATAGGATCAAGTGCAGATGTTGGCTCATCCATTAAAATAACATCAGGTTTAACTGCAATAGTTCTAGCGATACAAAGTCGCTGTTGCTGACCACCACTAAGACTGGTTCCAGGTTCTTGAAGTATATCTTTTACTTCACCCCAAATTCCAGCGCTAATAAGTGATTTTTTAACCAACTCATCACAATTTTTTCCTTTTTTTACAATCCCATGCTTCAAAGGTGCATAGGCAACATTTTCATAAATAGACTTTGGAAAAGGATTTGGTTGCTGAAAAACCATCCCAATCCTTTTTCGCACACTTACCTCATCAACATCTTTATCATAAATATTTTTGCCATCTATTACAACTTGCCCTTTAATTTTAACAGAATCAATTAAATCATTCATACGATTTAAACATCTTAAAAATGTAGATTTACCACAACCAGATGGTCCTATTAAAGCAGTGATTTTATTTTTATATATTTCCATATCAAGACCATGCAAAGCATATTTATCACCATACCAAAGATTTAAATCTTTTATATTAATTTTTGTTTTATTTTTATTTGCTTTTCTCATTACCATTTTACCTCAAATTTTTTTCTCAAATAAACAGCAAAAGCATTTAAAGAAATAAGCACTGTTAAAAGTACCAATATTCCAGCTGCTGTTCTCTCAATATAAGCTCGTTCTGGCATCCCTGCCCATGTAAATATTTGTGCTGGCATAACCGTCGATGCTTCTAAAATAGTATTTGGACTATCTGGAATAAATGCTATCATACCTACGATTATCAAAGGTGCCGTTTCTCCCATAGCCTGAGCAAGTCCTATAATTGAACCTGTCATAATCCCTGGAAATGCTAAAGGTAAAACATGATCTTTTACCACTTGAACTTTTGTTAAGCCCAATCCATATCCAGCTTGTCTTATACTAGCAGGAACACTTCGCAAAGCAGCTCTTGAACTAACTACTATAATAGGCAAAGTCATTAGTGCCAAAGTTAGTCCACCTACAAGTGCCGAACTACGAGGAAAGCCAAAAAGATTTATAAATATTGCCAAACCTAAAAGTCCAAATAAAATTGATGGAATTGCTGCTAAATTATTTATATTTATTTCTAAAAACTGCGACCATTTTCCTTGTTTTGAAAACTCTTCAAGATAAACAGCCGTTGCCACTCCTATTGGAAATGCTACTATCATAGTAATGCACAAAGTCATAATAGTACCAATCATAGCCGATAAAATCCCTGAATATTCTGGAGTTTTACTATCTCCTTGTGTAAAAAATACAATATTAAATCTTTTTTCAACCCTATTATTTTTTATTAACTCTTCTAGTATTTTTAAATTTTTAGGTTTCAATTTATAATAATACTCTTTCATATACATATCAACTTGGTCATCAGCCAAAATCCAAATAAGTTTAGTAGTATTCATCAAAGATGGATTATTTTGTATTTGCATTGGTATTTTTCTAAGAACTGCCCTACTTACTAAATTTCTATATTTTCTATCTACTGCCTTTCTGTAGCTTTTCGCACTTTTTCCATTATAAGAAATCTCAACTTGTATATATGTTTGCTGTATCGCGGAACTTCCCTTTACAACCATATCACTTAAAAATATTATCAAAAATAAAAGTGAAATACCGATTGAACCCATTGTAAAATATTTAAAAATTTTTGCTTTAAGATGTCTTTTTTTTAAGCTAGAATCATAAAATATATTCTTATTTTTTAACTTATCATTTATCATATATTACTCACTTTATATTTTTCTTTAAATTTTTGTATCATTCTAACTGATATAATATTTAAAATTAAAGTTACTACAAACAAAGCCAATCCTAATGCAAATGCACTAAGAGTTGCTGGTGAATTAAAAGCTTGATCTCCAACCAAACTATCAACTATCCTAACTGTTACTGTTGTCATATCTTCAAGTATATTCCACGATAAATTTGGTCGCAAACCAGCTGCCATAACTACTATCATAGTTTCCCCTAATGCTTTTGAAACACCCAATAAACTAGCAGAAATAATACCTGGCATAGCAGATGGAATAACTATATTTTGAATTGTTTCGGCTTTTGTCATACCCAAAGCTAGAGAACCTTTTCTTAAACTATCAGGAACAGCACGAATTACATCATCACTAAGACTAGAAATCACAGGAATAATCATAATCCCCATAACAACACCAGAAGCTAAAGCACTATTAAAAGATGCGGTTATTCCAATAGCACTACATATATTTACTATAAAAGGAGCAACGGTAATGGCTGCAAAAAAACCATAAACAACAGTAGGAATACCTGCCAAAATTTCTAGTAATGGTTTTAAAATATTCCTAGACTTTTTACTTGCATATTCGCTCATAAATATAGCACTTCCAAGCCCAACAGGAATTGCTATACTCATAGCAATAGCAGTAATTATAAAAGTTCCTGCAAAGATTGGCAAAGCACCAAATTTACTATCTTCTGTACCAGGTGACCATTGAGTACCTGTAAAAAAATAAAAAAAACTTTTTAATTTAAAAAATTCTATTGCTTCAAAAAGAATAGAAAATAAAATTCCAAATGTTGCAAGGATTGATATTGTAGAAGCAATTATTAAAAAACATTTTATTATATTTTCTTGTGTTTGAATGGTTTTATTTTTACTTTGAAAAGTTGCCAAATCAATCCTTTTTATTTTATATAATTCATTTTAGATTTTTTTAGTTACAGTTTGGTTACAGATTTAATTTGCTCAGTTTTTTGCTTTTTCTTTCTAAATAGTGTTGGAGAATATATTAAAGCAAAAATTCTAAATATAAAAAATACAAAAATTACTCCAAGTAAAAATACAATATCAAAATACTCTTTATTTGGTTTTGTTACAAGTATAACAACATCCCTTATTAGAAATATGATAAATATATCTATTGCAAATCTTAATCTTATTTTTCGTTTTTCTATAAAATCAGAAATCATCCTCACAACTTCTATAACTACAATAAACTCTAACATCAAAACAATAGTTTTGTAAAATTGTATATTTGATAAAAAAATAACCAAAAAGATAATTACAGAAACTATTATCTGATAATTATCTTTTATGTGCTTTAGCATATCGTTTTCTTAATGTTTTTTCTTTAAATCTTCTAAAGTAAGTTTTTCTTTTTTTGCTACCGCATTTCTAATATTTATTCTTGTCTCATTCGGCAAAGAAACAAGTCCAATTTCACACAATATTCCATCTGTCCCTATCATATCTTCACTCATAAACATTTTTACATATTTAGTCATAGCAGGTACCTTTTTGGCATGTGAATTTTTAGTATAAAAAAACAAACTTCTAGAAATCGGATATTTACCATTTGATATTGTTTGCGGGGTTGGCAAGACTCCATTTATCTTTGTACCTTGAATTTTATCTTCATTTTCTAATAAAAATGAATATCCAAAAATTCCAAATGCTGCTTTGTTTTTATTTAATTTTGCAACTATAAGATTATCATTTTCGCCACTTGGCACATAAACACCATCTGTTCTGATTTTTTTGTATTTTTTATATGCTTTGTTTTTAACTTTATCAGCTTTATAAAGATTGGTATAAGCGGACATTTTTTTAGCTTGACCTTTTAAAATCATATCTTCAAAAGCATCTCTTGTTCCGCTTGATTTTGGAGGACCATAAATTATTATTTCTCTATTTGGCAAACTTGCATCAATTTGAGACCATTTTTTATATGGATTTTTTATCAACGACTTGCTATCTTTTGATGGAACTTCAGCAGCAACTGCTAACAAAAGTTGCTTTTTTGTAATATTAAATGGCTTATTTGATTTACTTTGAGCAAATGCAATACCATCAAATCCAATGATTGCTTCAGTTATATCAGTAACACCATTTTTCTTACAAAGCTCAAACTCTTTTGCTTTCATCCTTCTACTTGCATTTGTAATGTCAGGAGTATTCATACCATTTCCAGCACAAAACAATTTCATACCGCCACCAGACCCAGTTGATTCAACTACTGGAGTTGGGTATTTTGTAGTAGCTCCCAATTCTTCAGCTACAGAACTTGAAAACGGATAAACAGTAGATGACCCTACTATTTTTACTTGATCTCTTGCATTTAAAGATACTGCCAAAACAGTAACTACAGATAAGGCTATCGCGGTTTTTTTTAATAACATTTTATTCCCCTTTTTTATTTTTATTAAAAGAAGTATAAAATGAAATTATTACGATTTGGTTACATATTTATAAAATAAGTAGGAATAAAATATTTTGCAAAGTTAAATTTCATTTTTTAAGGATAACTATGTTTCAATTACACCTATAAAACTAGATATGACTAGTTATGATGATATGAAAAAACTAAAAGAGTGGATAAAATGAATTTAAAAGAAAAATTAGAAAAAGATATAAAAAAATTAGTGCGACCTTTAAAAGAAGAAGAAGATGAATTAATTGAAATTTTAAAAAGAAGATTGACAAAAAAAGAATTCAAGTATTATAAGTTTGTATTAGAAAATACTGATGAAAATCTTATTTGCGATGAACTGAAGTGCGACAAAGAAAGACTTGAAAAGATTGAAAAGCAAACAGTAGTAAAATTAAATCAAGAAAAGATTAAGCACGAATTAATGTCATAATGCTAAAAAAAACACATTTCATTTTTGCTTTTTTATTATTGTTTTTGTTGTTTGGGTGCGAGCAAAAAAGAATTATAAAAAAACCAGAAATTTCAAAAGCATATTTGCAAAAAACTGACTGGAAGTATCTTGATGGTTTTGAAGACGATGATTTGCAAAAAGCTTTTGAGGTATTTAAAAAAGACTGTAAAGCACGAAGAGTAAATAGGCATCTAAAAAAAGTTTGTAAAAAAACAGTTGATTTTGAAGATGGCAAACAGTTTTTTAAAACAAATTTTTCACCGTATAAGCTTTTTAATAAAAATAAAAATGACAATGGACTTATCACAGGATATTATGAGCCAATTTTAAATGGAAGTTTAACAAAAACTAAAATTTTTAAATATCCAATATACAAAACACCAAAAGATTTAATCACAGTAAGACTTAGCTCTATTTATCCAGAACTTAAAAGATATACCTTAAGAGGCAAAATTAAAGGAAACAAGCTAGTTCCGTATAATTCAAGAGAAGAACTTGAAAAATCAAATAAAAATCTTGAGCCTATTTGTTTTGTGGATAATAAAATAGATAAGTTTTTTTTAGAAATTCAAGGAAGCGGAAAAGTTAAATTGCAAGATGGCGAAATATTAAATATAGCTTTTGCTCAACAAAATGGAAGAAAATATTATCCAATAGGGCGAAAACTTTTAAAAGATGGTCATATCAAAAGAAAAAATATGAGTCTTCAAAGTATAAAAAAATGGTGTGAAGAAAATCCAACAAAAGTTGATGAATTATTAAATCTAAATGATAGCTATGTTTTTTTTAAAATAAGTTCCAAAAAAGCCACAGGAAGCTTAGGTGTTGAGTTAGTTGCTCGTAGAAATTTGGCTGTGGATACAGATTTTATACCACTTGGATTTCCAGTGTTTATAAATACAACGAATCCTATCACAAATAGCAAAATAAATACATTGATGATTTCTGCTGATACAGGCGGTGCTATCAAGGGTGATATAAGGGCTGATTTTTTCTGGGGAAGCGGAAAAGAAGCAAAGCTAAATGCTGGTAAAATGGCACAAAAAGGACTGCTGACTTTATTAATTCCAAATAAAGAAAAAAAAGTAATAAAATGGTCAAATGATACAACCGGCTATAAAAAAGTAAAATTTCAAGAGATTTCTAAAAAAAAAGGACAAAATTTATGATAAAAAAACACATTACAAATAAAATATCAAATTATTTTCACAAATTTGCAACTATGCAATTTCCTTCAGTAGTTCAAAATATAATCAATACAGGATATGTTAAGATTTTAGGTCTTGATATGAGTGAATTTCAAAAACCAAATACCTACAAAACTTTAAATGAACTTTTTACAAGAAGCTTAAATCAATCAAGAAATATAGATAAAACTTCTAGCAATTTTATATCTCCAGCTGATAGTTTTGTAACAGAAGCTGGCAAAATAACAAATCAAACAGCATTGCAAATCAAAGGTATGCAATATAATATAAAAGAACTTTTAACAACAAATATAAGTGATAAAAATCTTGCAAAATTAGAAGACGGTAAATTTATGAATTTTTATCTTAGCCCAAAAGATTATCATAGATATCATAGTTCTTATGATTGTAAAGTTACGAAATTAATACATGTACCTGGGAAACTTTATCCTGTTAATTTTACATATTTGAATAAGCAAGAAAATCTTTTTATTGAAAATGAAAGGGTTATTTTAGAATGTATCGCCAACGATGGCAAAGTATTTTATATGGTATTTGTGGGTGCTTTAAATGTCGGAAAAATGGTATTTACATTTGAGCCAAAAGTTGAAACAAATAGTGATGTAAGTGAAATAAAAGTGTATGAATATGATGATTTAACAATAAAAAAAGGCGATTGTTTGGGATATTTTAAGATGGGCTCAACAGTGCTTGTGTTTTGGGAAAAAGATATGGTTGATTTAAAAGATTTAATAAATCAAAAAGTAAAATTTGGCGATATCGTTTCAGATTTAAAGTAGAAGGATTTTTATTATATGTTTAAAAAAATATTATTACTAATAACACTTTGTAGTTTTTTATTCGGTGCAAATCAAAACTTTATAGATAAAGATAAAGCATTTATCGTTGAAAGTCAAGAATATAAAGAAAAAATATCTCTAAATATAGAGTTAGCAAAAGATATTTATATATACGACGAAACTCTAAAAGTTTTTATAGGAAAACAAGAAATTACTAAAAAACTTTCTATTCAAAAGCCTATTGAATATCATGGTTTTGTAGTGCATTTTGATAAAATCATCGTAGATGTACCAAGACAAATGATTAGCGATAAAATAAACTTAGAATTTCAAGGCTGTTCAACTGCTGGTGTTTGCTATATGCCGATGACTAAAACATTTGATTTTTTAAATAAACAACAAACAGCAAAAAACGAAATATCATCAAAAAATGAAACAGATGTTATTGCTCAAACTTTAAAAGATGGCAATATTTTTCTTATACTTGCAACATTTTTCGGCTTTGGCTTATTGCTTTCACTTACCCCTTGTGTTTTTCCTATGATACCTATTTTATCAAGTATAATTATATCTCATTCAAAACATGGAGATTTGTCGAAAATATCAGCTTCAAAAGGTTTTATTTTATCTTTAATTTATGTGTTTTCAATGAGTATAGCATACACTATTGCAGGAATTTTGGCAGGAGTTTTTGGAGCGTCTATTCCAGCAATGCTTCAAAATCCAACAGTCATAATTGTATTTTCAGGTGTTTTTGTAGCACTTGCATTTTCAATGTTTGGGTATTTTAAATTAGAAATTCCACAAAGTTGGCAAACAAAACTACATAAAACAACAAATAAAGAATCAAAAAAGGGATATACGGGTGTCGCAATTATGGGATTTTTATCGGCACTTATTGTTGGTCCTTGTGTAGCTCCTCCACTAGCAGGTGCTTTGGTTTATATCGGGCAAACTGGTGATGCGTTTTTGGGCGGAATTGCACTTTTTGTTATGAGTTTTGGTATGGGTATGCCACTTTTGCTGGTAGGTGCAGGAGCTGGAAAATATATGCCAAAACCTGGTGGCTGGATGGATGCAGTTTCAAAAGCTTTTGGTGTCGTGATGTTGGGAATTGCTATATATATGCTTAGTAGAATAATATCAGATACAATTACACAAATATTATGGATGTCTTTATTCGCAGGAAGTGGAATATATCTTATGACAAAAAAACAAAAAGTTTTAAAGATATTATCTGTTGCAGCATTTGGAGTTAGTATGTTTTTTGCAATAAACTTTTTTACGAACAATAATGATAACAATCTAAAATTTATTTATATAAAAAATATTAAACAATTAGAAGCAAAACTACAAAATTCAAATAAACCAATTATGTTGGATTTCTGGGCTACATGGTGTGCAAATTGTAAAAAATTAGAAAAAGATACTTTTGTTAACGCAGATGTAAAAAAAGAATTGAAAAAATATACTTTATTGAAAATTGATGTTACTAAAAATAGTAAAGAAGATAAAGAGTTGCAAAAGAAATTTAATATTTTTGGACCACCTGCTTTAATATTTTTTAATAAAAATGGAGAAGAAGAAAAAAACAAAAGAATAGTTGGATTTAAAAATCATAAAGAGTTTTTAGAAATAATTAAATAATGAAATATTTTTTAATAGTTTTATTTTTAACAACATCTTTGTTTTCGTCTGAAATAAAATGGTCAAATAACTATCATATGTCAAGACAAAAAGCGAAAAAAGAAAATAAAAATATTTTGCTTTTTATATCTTCAAAAGATAATCCATTTTGTGACTATATGAAGGAAGACACTTTTTTAAACGATAAAATAATTGATTATATAAATCAAGACTATATCGCCGTAGAATTATCTATAGAAGATAGAACTTTACCGAAAAGTATAGAAATTTTTTCAGCACCATCTGTATATTTTTTAAATCCTATGGGTAAAAAAATATATAGAAGAATAGTCGGTTTAGTTACTTCAAAACAGATTATATTTTTTTTAGAGCAGATACGCAAAAAAAAGAAAAACCAATAATAAAGTTATAAAATAATTAATTCTTCTTCTAAATTTATATTAAATTCATCTTTTATTTTCTGTTTAGCTAAACTAATAAGTTTAATTGCTTCATCAAAAGTTCCATCACCCATATTTACTAGAAAATTTGCATGAACAGAGCTAAAAGCCATACCGCCTATAGTATGTCCTTTTAGTCCAACTTTTTCTATCAAATATCCAGCACTATGTTCTTTTGGATTTTTAAAGCAACTCCCAGCACTTGGTAAATTTGGCTGATTATCTCGCATTTTTACAAACATATTTTGTTTTTCTCGATCAAAACCTTTTTGTGTATCAAAAGTTACTTCATAGACAATATTTTTTATATCAGTATGTCTATAAGTATGAGGAATGTTTTCTTTTAAAATATTACCATCAACTGTTTTAATAGAATATATATAATTAAAGATTTCCCATTGTTTTAATCCTGCATTCATCTTAGCCAATCCACCAATGCTTCCTGGTAATTTTGCTAAAAATTCAAAATTAGCTATATCATTTTTTCTACAATAACTCAAAAGTTTTCCGCTAGAAGTTGAAGCACCAACTATTAATTTACCATTTTTTTGAATAATATAGTCAAATTCATCGCCAAGCATAGCCAATAAAGGAGGATTATTTGAAACTAAAAGGTTATTTCCACGACCAACAATAGTGTATTTTTTATAATCACCAATATTATTGATAACTTTTACTTTATGTTTTCCTCCAATATTAATGGAAGTATATTTTTTAAAATCTATTATTTTTTGCATTAAGAGTTTCGTAAATCTTCATACTCGCTAGGTATCAAATAGTCCTCAGCCTTAATCAAATCATCATAAAAACCATGCTCAAATCCCAAAGCATAAAGTTTATCTAGTGCTTTAAATTGAAGCTCGCTTAAGTTTACAGAGTCATCATTTGCATAAAGTCCAAGATAAGTTTGAAGCGTATCATGATCAACTCTTATCAAATCTCTTTCAATTAACATTTTTGATAATAATAGTTTATTTTCATTTGCAACTTTTACTGCTTTGATTAATGTATTTTCATAATCAATTGCTTTATTTAAAGGTATACTTCTTCTTAAACACATTCCTCCTAACGGAAGTGGTAAATCTTTTCCTGCTAATTCTTGCCAAATATCCCAAAGTTCGGCTTCAACTTCTAATCTTTCGTCGTATGTTAAAATAGATTCATGTATCAAAACGCCAGCATCAACAACACCATCCAAAACAGCTTTTTCTATATCTAGAAAATTCATATATGAAATTCTAGCATCTGGATATTTTATTTTAAAAAGTAAAGCATTTGTTGTATATTTTCCACTAAGTGCTACTTTAAAATTTCTTTTTAATTTTTTATCTTTTAATTTTACCAATTTTGGTCCATAGCCATCTCCAAAACTAACAGCAGTTTTAAGCAAAGCAAAATCATTTTTTACAAAAGGATAAAGTGCAAAACTAATAGCACAAATGTCATATTCACCTTTTAAAGTTGCTTGATTTAATGTTTCTATATCCAGTGCTAAATTATCAAATTCTGTATTTTCTAAAGTTACCCAGCCAAATTTAATAGCATAATACATAAAAATATCATCAGCATCTGGCGAATGAGCTACAACTATTTTATTCAAATTTCATCCTTGTTTTTAATTATTTTGATTATAACATTAACAAACTTTGGTTATAATATCGGATAAGTTTAAAGGGGTTTATTATTTTACACGAACAGCTACTTCAGCAACAACTTTCAGATCAGCAAAACTTAAATGCTAATTATGATTCTTTGCCGGTTGATATCATCGGTACATTAGATAGTATGGCTTATGGTATTGCGACAAAAGAAGGCTTAGAGCCTATGGCAGTAAAAACAAAAATGGTAAACAATATAAATAGACTTCCTCAAAAAGAAGCAGAGTATCTTGTGGCAAATATGGCAATACTTATAGATAAATCTACACAACAAAATGAAACAATAGACGATAAAAATACAGAGAAAAATTTTATCTCTTTTTTGATACGGCTTTATTATTAGATAAAATATGATTTTAAATTTATCAAAAATTAAAACAGAAGCATTACTGTTGTTTTGTAGAGATTTAATAGATGCTTATGCTTCAAGTGATGATAATATTTTTAATATAGATAATGAAATTAAAATTTATATAAACGATACTATTAGACAACTACAAAAAGCAATAAATAATACAGTGCAACCGCAAAGGTATTATATAGAAAATTCAAAAAATATTAGAATAAAATCTATTCTAAAATCCTATAATTTTATAAATAAATCTATTTCAAAATATTTATCGCAAGGACAACAATTTAATCCTGCGATGCTATGTTTTTCTTTACTTACAACTTGGTTTGCCGAACTTAGATATGAAAATAAATCAAAAGAATTTATATATTTTACTATCTATCCTTATGGAAATATTTATGATAAATTATTATTAAATATTAAAGATACAAATTTCAAAGCCTTAAATATATCCATGATACAAATTTCTGAAAAAACAATGCTTGAATTTCATAAATTTAAATTACAATAAATTAAGATTAATTTTCAATATCTTTAAAATTAGATCTTCTTTTTTTTAATTCTTTTCTATACTTTTTATAATCACCAAAATCAAAAAAATTATCATATCGTGAATGTTTATCTTTTAATTGTTTTGAATGTTTTATTGGACACCAAAATTGCTCAGTTCTAGCTGCTATTTCTCTTGTGTATCCTATTACTCCATTAAAATATTCACAATACAAACAATTTATTCTTTCAACTTTGTCCAAATAAAATAAATTATATCTATCAATAATGATATATTCTTTTCGTTTTACTTTTGGTATTTTATATATAGGAAAACATATGGTTTGATATATTGTTACAAAAACATCTGAAATAAAAGCTGGTATCATCATCCCCCAAACAAAAGGTATAGTAAGTATTACCAAAAAAGAGAAAGAAGATAAATATTTTATAGAACTAATTAATTTTGCTTTACCTTCATTGATGATATTTTCTTCAAATTTAACTTTTTCATTTTCTATTTTATAAAAAAATTCTTTTTCTTTTTCTTTTAATGCTTCTACTAATTCTTCTTCTAGCTCTTTAATTTGTTTCACTAGTTCGTCAATTTTATTATCCATCTTTTTTGCCTAATTTAATTTTTAGTATTATTGTATCATTAAAAAGTCGTAGTTAAAATAAGACGATTTGATAAAACTAATGCTATAATGCCACAAAATATAAATTATAATGAAGGAAAAAAATGGAAGATACTCAGTATGAAAAACTAACAATAGAAGATAAAGTAAAATTGGCAAATGATAAAAATACTCCAAAAGATTTAATAAAAAAAATAATCGAAGAGGATGATATGCATTTAAAAATACAACTTATGATGAGTTCTAAAAGTATAATTGAGCATATTTCTGAAAAATAGTTTAGAATTAATAAGTTTAAAAAAACCTTGCACTTCAGATTTAAATTTTGGTATTTAATTCTTTAAAAATATTGAGAGGAAAGAGTGACAAATTCTTCCCCTCTTAAGTCTAAGGCGACCATAGCCTTTTAATCTCTTCTTTGAAGAATATGATTAAAGTTGTGGCTATAGTTATAGCACTTGAAATAACGAGTTCCATAATGGACTCCTAAAAGCGAACTCCTATCCGACTCCATGCAACAAAAAAAAGGTTAAGATAAAATCTTAACCTTTTTTTACTTCGCTTTCAGGCTTAAACCTGTTTTTTGTCAAATCAATTATAAACTAATATGTATTAATCTTATCTTAAACCCTACAAGCCCCTTTTATAAACTTCAATTCTTTAAAAATATTATCAATAGTATCTGATATATCTTGATTTTGTTCTATTGTATCATTTGCATTAAGAAAGCCATCAATATCTAAATTTGTATTTTGTCCTAAAATTTTTAATTCTTCTTTATCGCAGTCTTTTGCTATATATTTTAAAAATTTTATTTTTGCTTTTAAACTATCATCAAAAAGTTCTTGTTCTGTCACATCTAATGCTTCTGCTATAAAAGATATGATTTCTATTGGGATGCTTACATTTCCGTTTAAATATCCGTAAACAGTGCCTTCAACTGGTGGCTCACCAGTAGTTTTTAATATAGGCTTTAAGTCTATTAATATTTTAGAAAACGCTCTTTTTGTTAGCTTTTTGTTTTTTAAAACTTTGTTTATTTTTTCATAAATTTCCATAAAATTAACCTCTCAGTATAATTTTAGTCAAATATATTCTTCTATTAATTTAATATTAATTAAACTGTAAGTATAATATCTCACTTTCGTTTAGTTCGAACTAATCATCTCATATGCAAAATGGGGGGGGTAATTCCCTTAAGATTTAAATTTAAACAGAGTAAAAATTTTAAAATAAAAAAGGAAAAAAATGAGAAAAACAAATTTCAAAAAGATAGCTTTATCTGCAATTGCAAGTGCAGTATTGACTAGCTCGGCTTATGGTGCTACAGATATCAATGCTACAAACTATACTGCATATGATAATAATGGTACATCGTATAATTTTATAGATGGAGCAACAGCACATTTAGTTGTTGATTCTAATCTTAGTGGAACTGTACTAGATACAGTTACTGCTACTACTGATAGTGAAGGTATTGTTGATATTAATAATACTGTTAGTGTTGGTTTACTTGGTGCGGTTGATTCTAATTTATCACAATTAAATATTACAGCTGGAAGTACAACACTAACTGAAGCAGTATTTGTTAAAGATACAAACTTATCTAGTGGTGCTATTTTAATTTTAG
>JAOZVJ010000086.1 GCA_029938215.1 Arcobacteraceae bacterium
AATCTTTTGGTAAAAAATAAATTTTATCCAAAGCATAAGATTGATTAAAAAATAATAATAAAATAATAATAAAGTGAGATATTTTAAATTTTTGCATTTTTTGTTTTTCCTTAAAAAATAAATGCTATAATTATATCATTTAAAAGGCAAATATGAAAACAAAAAATAAACTAATCATCTTCGATATGGATGGAACTTTGATAAATAGTGGAACAATAATAGCAAATACAATTAATTATGTTAGAACAAATACTGGCTTACCCGCTTTGGAGAAGCATTATTTACTTAAAGGCATAAACAATCCACACATAAATGCTGCTGAGTTTTTTTATGAGACAGATAATTTTTCTGATATTCATACGGAACTTTTTGAAAGCTACTATAATAAACATTGCGTTAGTGATATTGAACTTTATGATGGAATTATAGAACTTTTAGAAAATTTGAAAGATAATTTTACACTTGCTATTGCTACAAATGCAAGCACAATATTTGCAAATCAGATGACAAACCATCTTGATATTAAACATTATTTTAAAGATATTATGGGTGCTGATAAAGTTAAAAATTCAAAACCTCATCCTGATATGTTAAATGCCTTGATGGAAAATCATAATTTTGATAAAAATAATACAATTTTAGTAGGAGACAGTCATAAAGATTTGTTTTCTGCAAATAATGCCAATATTGATTCGATACTTGTGCATTGGGGATTTTCAGAACATAAAGATACGGAGGCTGTACACACAGCCAAAGAATTGCAAAATAAACTTTTTGAATGGGCAAAAAGCAAATGAAAGAAGAGTTATCTTTTATCCAAAATGGTTTATTGATGAAAATTATCTCTTTTAATAGAAAAAAGATGGTGGCCGATTTAAAATGCTACAAAGAAGATAAATTTATAAAAGATTCAAAAATAAATTTTGCACAACTTCCAAAAAGAATAAAAATTATCTTAAATCCAAAAAAGTAAATACAGATGAAAATATCCGTTATAATTCCGACTTTTAATCGTGCTGATTTTTTACCAAAAACAATCAATTCAATACAAAACCAAACAATAAAACCAGATGAAATAATAATCATAGATGATGGTTCAACTGATAATACAAAAGAAATTTTAAAAGATTTTGATATTAAATATATTTATCAAAAAAATAATGGTGTAAGTTCTGCTAGAAATTTAGGAATAAAAAATGCAAAAAATTCTTGGCTGGCTTTTTGTGATAGCGATGATATTTGGAACAACGACAAACTGGAAAAACAAATAAATTTTTACAAACTTTATCCAAATATTTTATTTTCGCATACTGATGAACTTTGGAAATTTAACGATAAAATAATCAATCAAAAAAAACATCAGCAAAAACCAAAAGGATATTGTTTTTGTGACAACTTAAGTCAATGCAAAATAGGTGCTTCAACTGTACTTATTCATAAATCAGTCTTAGATGATATTGGATTATTTGATGAAAATTTAAAGGCTTGTGAAGACTATGATTTGTGGCTTAGAATTTTACAAAAATATGAGCTAGGATTAATAGAAGAAAAACTTATCACTAAAATAGCTGGACACAAAGGGCAATTATCTTTTGAAACACCTATGATGGATTCTTTTAGAATAGAAGCCCTTAAAAAACATCTAGCTAGTAAATTCAATGATGAAATAAAAAAAGAACTAGTCAAAAAAATAGAGATTATTATCAAAGGTGCTTTGCGACACAATAATGAAAAAATACTAAAAAAATATCAAAATGAATTGTCAAAACTTATTTAATTAGAACTATTTGCTTATTGTATCTTCTTCATTATAGATTGGTATAGATACACGGAAGCAAGCACCTTTTTTTGTATTTATTGCAGTTATTTTACCATGAAATTGTTTTTGAATAAGAAATTTAGACATATACAGACCCAATCCTACACCATTTTTTTCACTTTTTGTAGAAAAATATGGTTCAAAAATCTTATCTAAATTATCTTTTTTTATTCCCTTAGCATTATCACATATTTTAAAATAAGAATTTTTTTTATCATCCCAACTTTTAAAAAAAATTGTTGGACCTACTATTTTTCGCATAAATATAGCCTCAATAGCATTTGTTAAAAGACTAACTATTACTTGCTTTAGTTCATTTGTATTTGCTTTTATTATTTTTGTAGACTTAAATTCTTTTATTAGTTTTATCTTTTGCGAACCTAAACTTGGAGAAACAATTGCACACACATCTTCCAACACATCATTAATACAAAATGTTATTTGCTCTTTTTTTTGACTAAAAGAACTAGAAAAAGTATCTATTGTTTTTGAAAGTTTTTGTGTAGTAGTTTCAATATCTCTACAGCGACTTTTAAATTCTTCTTTATCAAACTCGCCAAAATCAAGATTAATTTTCATATTGCCTGCAATTGTTGAAATAACACTAAGAGGTTGTCTCCATTGATGAGAAATCATATTTAATGTTTCCCCAATAGCAACTTGCCTAGATTGCATAATCATCATTTCTTCTTTTTCTTGCAATTCTTTATTTTTATTAAAAAGTTTAATATATAATTTAAGTTTACTTATCAGTTGATCGTTATCTACAGGCTTTATTAAATAATCTATTGCTCCTAATTTAAAACCTTGTTTTCTAAATTCTTCTTTTTTATATGTACCTGTTAGAAATATTATTTGAATATCACTTGTTTTAAAATCATCTTTAAGAATTTTTGCAACTTCAAAGCCATCAAGCTCAGGCATTTGAATATCCAAAATAATCAAATCAACATTTTTATCGCGTACAGTATCAATCGCATCTTTACCGCTACTTGAGAGCAATACCTCTGCATTTTTTAAATATTTTTCTAAAATACATTTGAGCATAAATCTGTCTGTTTCAACATCATCAACTACCAAAATTGTTATATTCATTTTATCACTCCTGCATCAAAAAAAACCATATTATTTACTTTTATTATCTAACTTGTTAATTCTATCCAAAAGAATATAAAATATAAAATATTTTCTAAACAATTCAATATAAAGAAAATGATATAATCACAAACTAAAAATAACCGAACAATAGGATTCAACAAATTTTATGGCACTAATAGACCTACAAAATATAAATAAACAATACGATATAAAAATAATTTTAAAAAATGTAAATTTTACTTTACAAGAAAATCAAAGAGTTGCTATAATAGGACAAAATGGTCAAGGCAAATCAACTTTGATGAAAATTATTATGAAAACGGTTGAGCCTGATAGTGGTGAGATCGCTATTGACAAAAAACTAAAAATTGAGATGTTAGATCAGCAACCAAAATTTAAAAGTGGCACAAAAGTAAAAGATGCTATTGAAGAGCAATTGTTTGAACTAAAATCTGCAAAAAGAAGATACGATGAAATTTCTAAGCTTCTTGAAACTGACTATGAAAATAAAGAATTATTAAAAGAATCTTCTACTGTTGGTGCATATTTAGATCATCATAATGCTTGGGATTTGGAAAACAAAGTTCAAAGAGTTTTGATGGAGTTTGATTTAAAAGAATATGAAAACAAAGATATAGCACTTTTAAGCGGAGGAGAACAAAGAAGAGTTAGTTTAGCTGGGTTAATTTTAAAAAAACCAGATATTTTACTTCTTGACGAGCCTACAAATCATCTTGATGTTTATATGGTAGAATTTTTGGAAGATTTACTTGCTCGTGAAAAATTTACTCTTATTTTTATTTCACATGATAGATATTTTATGGATAATGTTGCAACAAATATTATAGAAATAGACAACGGTACTTTGCGAAAATTTAACGGTGGATATTCGCAATATTTGGAACAAAAAAAGAAGCTACTTGAAGATATGCAAAAAAATCATGAAAATTTAGTGCGTGAACTTAAAACAGAAGCACATTGGATGCAACATGGTGTAACAGCTAGAAGAAAAAGAAATGTTTTAAGAAAAGATAATTATTTTGCTCTAAAAGAAAAAGTAAAATCAAACCCAGCAAGAATAAAAAAAATGAGTCTAGATTTGCAAAGAGAAGCAAAATCTTTTAATGATGGCGACACTTTAAATAAAAAGAAAATGTTATTTGAATTAGACAATGTATATTTAACTCTAGGAAATAAAGAACTTATTAAAAACTTTACAACTAGAATATTACAAAAAGATACAATAGCAATAGTAGGACCAAATGGAAGTGGCAAATCAACTATGCTAAGAATATTTTTAGAAAGATTAAAAATAGACAAAGGTAACTTTAAAAAAGGTGATTTTAAAATAGGATATTTCGATCAACATCGTGAAATGCTTGATGACACAAAAACTATTATGCATACTTTTTGTCCAAATGGCGGAGATAGGGTTATGCTAGAAGACGGAAGAAATCCACATGTATTTGGTTATCTTAAAAACTTTTTATTTCCAAAAGAATATCTCGATAAAAAAGTTGGTGCATTAAGTGGTGGTGAAAAAAATAGAATTGCTTTAGCTTTACTTTTTACAAAAAAAGTTGATTGTTTAATTCTTGATGAGCCTACGAATGACTTGGATATTCCTACGATTAATATTTTAGAAGAATATCTTCAAAACTTTCAAGGTGCTTTAATCTTTGTAAGTCATGATAGATATTTTGTAGATAAAATTGCTAAAAAATTATTTATCTTTAAAGGAGATGGCACTATTGAAGAAAGTTTTGTTCTTTATAGTCAATATCTTGAATGTGAAAAAGATATTAAAGATTTAAGCGTTCTTGAAAAACAAATAGAAGAAGAAAAAGCAAGTTTGAATCAAACAGAAAAAAAAGAAGAAATTAAAACTGCAAAAAAGAAAATTATAAAACTAACTTATAATGACCAAAGAGAATATGATAATTTACCGAAAGAAATTGAAGATTTGGAAAATAAAATTGAAGAGATAAACCAATGTCTAATGAATCCAGAATGTTATCAAGAAAAAGGACTTGTGGCAGTAAGTGGCGAACTTGACAAAATAAATAAAATTTATGAAACAAAAGTTGATAGATTTTTAGAACTTGAGGAGATAGTTGAAAATTTTAATTCTTAAGTAATAAAAAGATAGAATTATTTATGAAAATTTTAAAAAATATTGGACTAATATTATTTGGTGTTCTTGTGTCATTTTCAATAACTACCTATATAAATATACAAAATATTAATAAAATTGAAAAAAACCATCTTTTAAAAATATATGATATTGAAAAAAGTTCATTTGATGATTTAAAAGATTTTAAAGAAAAAGAAAAAAATCTACTTGACAAAATCAAAAAAGAAAAAGATAATACGAAAATACAAGCCAATAAAGCAACCATACTAAATACTCAACTATTAAAAAATAAAAACAATATTCAATTATATAAAAAACAGCAAATTGATAATTTTATAAATGAAAGAAAAGTGGATATTTTATTTTTATCAAGAATTACTTTAAGACAAAAAATTATAAATAGTTTTTATCACACAAATAAATTTGATGATAAGAATATTTACAAAGAAGTTGTTTTTTTTAATCTAAAAGGAAAAGAGATTTATAAAAAATCAGTCATAGAAGTTTTAAAAATGGATATATCAAAAAAGAAAAATACATATTGTCAAAAAGAAACTTATTTTGATGAAATAAAAAACTTACAAGAAGGGCAAATATTTGTATCAAAAATTGTAACTTCAAAAGAAAATAAGGCTATCATTAGAATAATCACGCCTATTGTTAGGAAATTTAAAAAAGTTGGTTTTTTATCTGTTGCGCTTGACTATGAGCATATCAATAAAATAAAAAATATAATTACTTTTAGTGGAAAATAAATAAAATAGTTAAAAAATATTACAAAATGACATACTTTTTAATAAAACAAAAATTTGATGCTATGATATGGAAAATTTAAAGGATTAATCATGCAAGATATACAACTTTTCCAATCACAAGAGATAAGAAGTCATTGGGATGATGATAATGAATTATGGTATTTTAGTATAGTTGATGTTATTTCAGTATTAACCAATAGTAAAGATATTCAAACAGCAAGAAAATATTGGAATAAATTAAAACAAAGGCTAAAAGAAGAAGGAAATGAAACGGTGACAAATTGTCACCAGTTGAAAATGAAAGCTCGTGATGGGAAAATGAGACTTACAGATGTAGCATCTACAGAGCAGCTTTTAAGGCTAGTTCAATCTGTACCGTCACCAAATGCAGAACCTTTTAAAGTTTGGCTTGCACAAGTTGGATATGAAAGATTAGAAGCAATTTCTGATCCTGAAAAATCAATCGATAGAGCGATGGAAGATTATTTAAATTTGGGTTATTCAAAAGAATGGATAAACCAAAGATTAAAAAGTATTGAGGTAAGAAAAGAATTAACTGATGAATGGGAAGAAAGAGGAGTTGAAAAAGGGAAAGATTTTGCAACTTTGACAAATATTATCACAAAAGCTTGGAGTGGACACAATACTAAAGAGTATAAGAATTTAAAAAATATTAAAAAAGAAAATTTAAGAGACAATATGACAAATCTTGAATTGGTTCTTAATATGCTAGCAGAAGCCACTACAACTGAAATATCTAAAGAAAGAAAACCAGATACTTTAGAATCAAATAAAACAATTGCAAAGCAAGGCGGTACAATAGCAGGAGATACAAGAGTTGCTATAGAAAAACAAACTGGCAAAAAAGTAGTAACTTCTAAAAATGCCAAAAACTTATTGGAGTAAAAATGAATAAAACAATAACACTGGCAAATGGAAACGGTGGCGAAGAGAATAATGAATTAATATCAAAGGTATTTTATAAAGCTTTTTCTAATTCTATTTTAGAAAAAAGTGAAGATGCAGCTATTATTCATGATGGAGAATTGGCTTTTTCTACTGATAGTTTTACGGTAAGTCCACTATTTTTTGCAGGAGCAGATATAGGGAAACTGGCAGTTTGCGGTACTTGTAATGATTTAGCTATGATGTACTTAATGCAACTTGAATTGGAATAAATAATATATTAAATCAAGATTATGCTACAATTACTATAAAATTATTGGATGTTTTATATGAAAAAAATTGGCATAAAAATAAAACTTGTCGGATTATTTATAATCATGAAAGTAATTCCTCTTTTATTTATTGTATATATTGCAATAACAGGTGTTAAAAACCTTAATGAGTATTTTGCTTCAAATACACAAGGATTATTCGAATCAAATAGAAAAATTATAACTGCTACAGCAACAAACGCTATAAATGATAGTATTGAGGCACTTGATCAAAAATCAAAAATAACATTAGAAAAATT
>JAOZVJ010000087.1 GCA_029938215.1 Arcobacteraceae bacterium
ATTAACAATTCTTATATAATTTTCTTTATTTTTCTTTTCTTTTGCTTCTAAAGTTATCAATTCATTGTCATATGCTTTTAAATTTTTTTCATCGACTACAATAATTTCTTTTTCATGGCTTATTTCATCTTTTACACTAGTGGTGTCAAGATACTCTCTTAAAAAACCTACGCCAAAAATTCCACCTATTGCAATATGAGTAGAACTTACAGGAAGACCTAGTTGGGATGCAATGATTACAGTAATAGAAGCAGCCATAGCAATAGAAAAGGCTCTCATTTGGTCAAGTTCGGTTATTTCGCTACCAACGGTTTTGATAAGTTGTGGACCATAAAGAGCAAGACCAATGGCAATACCAATAGCACCAACAGCCATAACCCAGATAGGAATACCTGCTGTTGATGAAATTCCACCACTTACTACTGCATCATTAATTGCTGCTAGTGGTCCAATTGCATTTGCTACATCATTTGCGCCATGGGCAAAACTAAGTAATGCAGCTGCAAAAATAAGAGGAACTGTAAACAATAAGTTTATACCATCTCTGCTATTTTCAATATGGTGAGATTTTTTAGAAATTACTAATTTCACTACAAAGTAAACAATAGCCGCAATAATAAGTCCTAAAATCGCTGCTACTGCAAAGGTTGGTTTTTTTGTATCAGGTAAAAAAACAAAAGTATCAACAATGGAAGGCCAAATTTTTTTAAGACCTTTTAGTGTTATATATGTAACAAATGCCCAAGTCATAAGAGATACATAGACTGGTACCCATTTGGTAGCTGCTTTTATTTTATTTTCCTTAAAAACCATCGTTTTTTTAATAGTAAATAAAAATGAAGCTGCAATTATTCCTCCAAGTATAGGAGATATTATCCAAGAAGCGGCTATTTTAAATAAAGTGCCCCATGCAACTATGCTGAAACCAGCTGCTGCAATTCCTGCTCCCATAACACCACCAACTATAGAGTGTGTTGTAGAAACTGGAGCTTTTATAATAGTGGCAAAATTTAGCCATATTGCAGCAGATAAAAGTGCTGCCATCATAGCCCAAATAAAAGAGTCTGTATTTCCACCAAAGGCAGAAATATCAATAATTCCTTTTTTAATAGTATTTACAACTTCTCCTCCGGCTATTAATGCACCAGCAGCTTCAAATACAGCAGCAATAATAATTGCTCCTCCCATAGTAAGTGCTTTTGAGCCAACTGCTGGACCTACATTGTTTGCGACATCATTTGCTCCAATATTCATTGCCATATAAGCACCAAAAAGAGCAGCAATTGCTAAAAATACATTATTTGGAATGCCTCCAGAACTAATAAAACTATAGATTAAAACAGAAATCATAAAAAATAAAGCAAAACCAAGCCTTAAAAAATCAATCCTGCTAGTCTTTATTGCAACTTTTTCCATTTTTTTTACTGTAACAATTTCCATTCTTGCTCCTTTTTCAATGATATATTTGATTATAATATAAAAAAGTGGCAATAGTGTGTTATAAATTAAAAATAAGTTAAATTTTTTTTCAAATGATAATCATTATCAATCTAATTTTAAGTTGATATTAGTTATCATTTTTAAAATATAAATTAGGAAATTTTATGAAATTATCAGATTTACCAAAGAAAACGATAGCAAAAGTGCAAAAGATAAATTGTGCTGATGATTTAAAACAAAGATTTTATTCATTTGGAATTATAAAAGGAGCAACAGTTGCTGTTGAAGAAATAAGTTTAGCAAAAAATACTATAAAAATTAATATTGACGATACATCGGTTGGTATTAGAATAAAAGAAGCAAATACAATAGAAGTAGAGAAAATATAATGAAAACAATGAGAATAATTTTAGCAGGACAACCAAATGTTGGTAAATCATCACTTATAAATGCCATGAGTGATTCTAGACTTAAAGTTGGTAATTTTGGTGGTGTTACTGTTGAAAAAACAGAAATTAAATTTAAACGACATAGTCATGAAATAGAAATGATTGATTTACCAGGTACTTATTCAATAAATGGTTTTTCAAAAGAAGAAAAAGTAGCAAAAAATTATCTATTAAATGAAGACTATGATGTTGTTATAAATGTTATTGATTCTACTCATCTTACAAGAAATTTACTTCTTACTTTGGAGCTACAAAATCTAAATAAAAAAATGGTAATTGCTTTAAATATGTATGATGAGGCAAAAAAAGAAGGCATTGAAATAGATGTTAAACAAATAGAAGCGATTACTGGCATACCAACAGTTGCTGTATCTGCAAACACAAAAGAGGGTATTGATGAATTGCTTGATATTGTTCATTCGGTGTTTGATAATAAAAACAGAATAAAGTCAAATACAAGCTATAGCGATATAATTGAAGAGGGCATATATAATATAAAAGAATTTTTGGATGATAAAAAATATGAATATAAAGATTTGGATAGTCGTGAAATAGCAATAAGACTTCTAATAGAAGATAAGGAACTTTTTAAAACAATTCACGAAGAACCTATATTTATGGAGCTTCAGCCGTTATTATTGGAAGCACTTGATAAACTTTACACATACTATGAAACAAAAGATATGTCAGATATTCAATCTCAAGAACATCATTCTATTGCTAGAGGTATAAGAGCAGAAACAATTAAAAGGATTGATAAAAAGCAACCAAAACAATTTACAAAAAGAATTGACAATATTCTTATAAATAAATTTATAGGTATTCCAATATTCTTGTTTTTTATGTGGGGACTTTTCCAATTAACATTTGAGCTTGGTGCAATTCCTATGGATTATATTGATGCTGGTTTTGGATGGCTTGGCGATGCTGTTGGACAAGGTATTTCGCACGAAGGATTACGCTCGCTAATTGTTGATGGTATTATTGCTGGTGTTGGTGCAGTTGTTTTATTTTTGCCAAACATTGTAATTCTTTATATAGGAATAGCACTACTTGAAACTACTGGATATATGAGTAGAGTCGCATTTTTATTAGATGGATTCTTTCATAAGTTTGGTCTGCATGGTAAAAGTTTTATACCTTTAGTTACTGGATTTGGATGTTCTGTTCCTGCATATATGGCGACAAGAACTTTGAAAAATGAAAAAGATAGATTGATTACTCTTTTTATCATAGGATTTATGAGTTGTGGTGCTAAGCTTCCTGTTTATGTTTTATTTGCTGGAGCTTTTTTTGCACCAGAACAAGCTGGAAATATTTTATTTTATATTTATATTACAGGAGCTCTTTTGGGGCTTGTGATGGCTAAAATTTTAAGACTTACTGCTTTTAAAGGTGAAGATGAGCCATTTGCAATGGAAATGCCAAAATATAGAATGCCAACCTTAAAATTGATCTATATGATAGTTTCTCAAAAAGCTTGGTCTTATTTAAGAAAAGCAGGTACATTTATACTTGCTGCTACTATTTTAATTTGGTTCGCTAGTAACTATCCAAAAACAGATACAAATAATCAATTAATACAACTTGAAAATAGTTATTTGGGTCAAATAGGTAAAGCTAGTGAGCCGTTTTTTGAGCCACTTGGATTTGATTGGAGACTTTCAGTAGCTCTTGAAACTGGTCTTGCAGCAAAAGAAGTTGTTGTTGCAACTTTGGGAATTTTATATAATGTTGGCGATGAGGCCGATGAGGAATCTGAACAACTTCTAAATGCTATAAAAACACAAATACCATTTGCAACAGCAGTGTCATTTATAGTATTTGTTATGATATATTTACCATGTTTCGCTGCTTCAATGGTATTTGCCAAAGAAGCAGGCGGATATAAATATTTATTTTATCTATTTATTTTTACAACAACAATTGCATGGATTATGAGTTTTATAGCTTATAATCTTGCTCTTTAGAGTAGTTAGATAAATAAAATCAAATAATAGTAAAATATTATAGATGGTGGTTATCCTGAAATACTCAAAATTGATAGTACTAAAGCTAAGTATCTATGGTTTAGCTCATACATAAGAACTTATATAGAATCAGATGCAAAAGAATTGGCGATTGTATTGTGCAACGGTGAGTCAGTTTTAAAAGTTGATGAAAATATGTATGCAATACCTTTAGGATTTTTAGCCTAATTAGTTATTTCAATTCTAATTTTAAAATTAGAAAATTTTTAAGAAGTTATATAAAACCATTAAAATGGTGCGACGAGAGGGATTTGAACCCTCACACCAGTACTGGCACCAGCCCCTCAAGCTGGCGTGTCTACCGTTCCACCACCGTCGCATTTTTAATATTCTATCAAAGTAGCGTGTTTATTAATTCTACTATATCAGTATTTGAAATTGGATTATATCTAATAAAGATTATATACTTAATTAAAAAAATATGAACTGTTAAATAGTACCGCTAATATTAACTTAGTTTGTTTTATAAATTTGCTCAGATTTACCTAATTATTTGGTGAAGATAAAGAAAATTGTGCTAAACTTAAACCTTAACTTTTAAAATATAATTTTTTAAGGAGATAATAAATAACAATGAAAAAAAAGAAAAAGATACTATTAGTAGATGATACTGAATCAAATATAGAAATTTTAGTTGATTTGTTAGATAGAAAATATAATTTATTGGAAGCCTTTGATGGACAAACGGCTATAGATATGGCTAATAAAAACATTCCAGATTTAATATTGCTTGATGTTATGATGCCTAATATGGATGGATATGAGGTGTGTAAAAAATTAAAGAAAAACAAAAAAACAAAAAATATACCGATAATATTTATAACAGGAAAAACTGATGAGGATAGTATTGGAAAAGCATATAAAATTGGTGCTGCTGATTATATAGGAAAACCTTTTAAAGCAAAAGAGTTGAAAGCAAGAATAAAAACACAATTAAAAATACAAACTTTAATTTGTGATGTTAAACAAAAAACAAATAAGGTTACAACTTTACTTAATAATGCAGGACAAGGTTTTCTTGTGTTTGATAAAAATTTTATAATAGATGATAAATATTCAAAAGAGTGTGAAAAATATTTGGGTAGCAATATGGCTTTTAAAGATATATCAAATATTTTGTTTGAAAATAATAAAAAAGCAGATAAATTTAAACATTGGATAGCAGATGCTGTAAATATGAAAGATTCAATTATGCAAGACTCTATGATAACATTGCTTCCAAATGAAATAATACTAAATAGAAGAGCATTAAAATTAGAATATAAAATATTAGAAGATAAAAAAGTTATGTTAATTCTTACAAATATAACAGATAAAAAGAAATTGGAAAAAAAGTTTGAAAAAGAGCAAAGCATATTAAAAATGATAGTTGCAATAGTAAGAGATAGTGATATTTTTTATGATACAAAAAAAGATTTTGAAGATTTTATAAAAAATAAAAATGATTATATAGATAAGAATAAAATGCCTTTTTTTAATATAAATAAATTATATAGAATTATTCATACTTTCAAAGGCTTATTTTTGCAACTTTTTATGAATGATACTGCACAGTATTTGCATGATATCGAATCTAAGCTTGCTGAATTTTTGGAAAATAGTAAAAATATTGTAAATAATCAACTGATTGAATTTTTAGATAATATAGAATTTGATTCTTTTATGCAAAATGATTTAAATGATATTGATAGACTTTTGGGCAAAAAATTTATAGATAATAGTGATATGATGCTTGTTGATATAAAAATGTTAAAAAATATTAGAAGTAGATATAAAAATTTTATTGATGCAAATAATTTATGTGATGATGTATCAAAAAAAATATATAAAGATATGAAACTTTTAACTCAGAAAAGCCTATATTCACAGCTTAGTCCTTATGCTAGATTGACAAAACAAATAGCACAAAGATTAAAAAAAGAAATACACGAATTTAAAATAATTGGTAATCAAAAGATTTTAATACCAAATGAGTATAAGCCGTTTTTAAAATCTTTAGTTCATTTGTTTAGAAATAGTGTAGATCATGGTATAGAAACACAAGAAAAAAGACTCTTGTCCGGAAAAGATGAAATTGGAACAATATCTTGTAGCTTTAGCTATGAAAACGGTATATTGCAAATTATAGTTTCAGATGATGGTGCTGGCATAAATGTAGAAAAAATTAAAAATAAAATATCTAAAGAGATTAATGTTGATAATTTAACTGATGAAGAAATATATTTATATATTTTTAAAGACAATATGTCAACAAAAGATGAAATATCAGAAATTTCCGGTAGAGGTATCGGAATGAGTGCGATTGAAACAGAATTAAAGAATATAAATGGAACAATCAAAATAAAAAGTGAACTAGATATTGGTACTGAATTTATGATCAATGTACCACTAGATTAATATAAATAATATAATATTGGAGAATAAAAATGTTAAATGTTTTAGTAGTTGATGATTCGATGATAATGAGAAGGAGTTTAAAAACTTTATTGGAGAGATTGGGACATAAAGTTGTCGGTGAGGCAAAAACAGGAAAAGAAGCTATGCATATGTATGAGAAATTTTTGCCAGATTTTGTAACTATGGATATTACTATGCCTGATATGGATGGCGTTGAGGCTGTTAAAGAAATAGTTTCAGTCAATTTAGATGCTAATATTATTATGGTTACATCTCACGGTCAAGAAGATATGGTTAGAAGATCAATAGTAAATGGAGCTAAGGGGTATATTTTGAAGCCTATATCAAAAGAGAAATTAAAAATTTCAATAGATAAAATTTTTTACAACTCAAAAGATAGTGATACAGAAGAGTTGTTGGATGATTAAAAAAATAACTAAATTCTAAAAGGGATAATGTGATGGCAGAAATCGCAAATATGTTTAAAATTAATATTGCAAGTACCATGCTAGATAGAACAATAGAATTTTTGGAAGAAAATGTTGCTATTAAAGTGACAAATAAACGAGAAGAATTAGTTTGTCCTACAAAAATTAAACTGAAAGAAAATACTGCAATTGTTGGAATTAATGGAGAAAAATTAAACGCCATGGTTGCATTTGGTTATGATGATTTGCTGCTTGACAAAATAGCTGAAACTTTTTTACTTGGCGAGCCTTTGACAGAAGCTGACTAAATACAAGAGATAAGAGAAAGCACATCTTGCGAAGTTGTTAATATAATTATAGGAAATGTGCTGGTAAAGTTTACAGAGAATACTGTTTTGGATATAACGCCTCCAATTTTGGTATATA
>JAOZVJ010000088.1 GCA_029938215.1 Arcobacteraceae bacterium
TTATTCTGCATTCTTAATAAATTATCAATAAAAACAGAACCAACAAATCTATCTCCACCAATAGCAACACCCTCGGCTATACCATCAGCATTGATCGAAATAATATTAGAAAGCTCATTAAATAATCCGCCACTTCTTGTAACTAACCCACAAGAACCAGCACGATGCAATTTAGAATTTATGATATTATCAATAGTACCACCAATATTAGCTATTTTAAAAGCACCAGGAACAATTGCGCCAACAGTTGCTGGACCTATTACTGTTACATTTTTACTTCTTGCAAACTCATTCATTCCACGAGCAAGTCTTTCTGGAATCCCTTCTGCTGTAATCATAATAGAATTAAATCCACCAAGATTTAAAGCTTCCATTGTTACATCATAAGCAGTTCTAAAAGACGCAAAATTCAATAATACATCGGCATTTGGATGAGCTTTTTTTGCTTCAGCCGTATTTTTATAAAGTGGTACCATAATTTCACCACCACCCCAAAAAAACTTCTCAAAATGACTATGGCTTGTTGGAGCAACAATAGCTGCTACCGAAGGAGTTTTTCTTTTTATAGTATAATCATAATCCAACATTCTCTGTATTGCTGTTTTATTGTTATTCCAAAAAATTGCTTGCGTATCTTTAGTAAATAATTTTTTCATTTTTTCTCCTTATTTCTTTAATGCCATTCTAACAATGTCAGTAACATGTGTTTCTGGTCCATAAACTTCAATATAAAGACCAAGTCTATCAGCTGCTTCTTTAATATCTTTTAAACCTTTTTCATAATTAGGTCCACCACGACGAACATATATTTTTACATTATGTTTTTTCATTTTTTCTGCATAAATTTCAAATGACTGAATAATACCAGTAAATGTTTTTGCAACATCTGTAAAGTTTGCAATCGCACCACCAATAATAAGAATCTTATCTTTACCATCAGGATCTGGAGTTCTTGTCATAAGATCAATTAGCGTATCAGCATAAAATTTTGTTTCACCCGTTGTAGGTCCTCCCGAATACTCACCATAATTAGCAAGATCTTCAATGCCCGCAAGATCAGCAATAGTATCAGCATAAACAACCGATGCTCCACCACCTGCAACCATTGTCCAAATTCTAGCTTCTGGCTTAAGTATTGTAAGCTTAAGAGAAGCACCAGATTTACTGTCCGCATCTTCTATAGCTAAAACTTCTGGTGATTTTTCTTCCATACCAAATGAAGTTGGATAATCAACATCGCCCCACTCATCTACCATCATAAAACCAGCAGTATCATCAAGTTTTGCAACCATATCAAGAAGTTCAATTTTTTTATCTTGAAGTACAAATGGATTGATTTCTAAATATGCGAAATTTAATTCTCTATATGCTTTAAAAAAACCTATTGCAAATTCTGCAAAAGCTTTTTTATCTTTTTTTGCTACATCTTTAGGTATATTTGCTTTGATTTTTTTTGAAATTTCTTTTTCAGTTTCTGTAATAGAAAAAGCTACTTCTGTAACCTTTTCATCCCAACCTTCTTCAACTTCCATTCCACCTTCAGCAGACATATAAAGCATATCATCTTCGCCAACACAAGTTGCAGAAATATAATATTCTTCTTCTTGACTATGAGGAGTAAATGGCTCAACTATAAAATGAGTCAGCATATCAACTTTTGGTTCGCCCGTCGGAGTATCGTCATCAAATGAAAAATATACAGATTGTTCTGTGCTTGATTTTTCATCAATCCAAGTTTTAGCTTTTGATAAAGTTACATCGCCTGGTTTTTTATTTTTAAAAAGTACTAAATCATTTTTACCTCTTTTACCAAATAACATATCAGGTTTAGCAACTAAAGTTTTTTCTTTCAGCCATTTATTTTCTTTTGCTGCATCAGCTAATTGTGTTCCATTTTGAACCATAACTGTTTCATATGCATAGTTAAAATCTGGAAAATATTTGTCCCAATGCTTTGCCAAAATTGACTTTGCATCATATTCTCGTATTGCTTTTTGTGCCATACTAGCTCCTTATTTAATTTTAAATTTTATTATTCTAACCATTGTATAATTAGCAATACCCAAAAAGTAACATTAAAAGACAAATTGCTTATTATTGTGTTTAGTTTTGTAACACTTTACCTGATTCCTTGTTTAATTTAACTATGTAGAAATCCTTAATTTTTTTATCATAATAGTATATTGAAATGTTTTCGTATTCTTTATTTTTATAATCAGTTAAATAAAAATCTTTTCCTCTTGTAATATTATAAAATCTAAGTCTTTCTTGCAATTTATTATTTTTACACAAAATTTCATTTATATTTTTTTGTTTTAACTCACTTGCCAATTCTTTAGCTATATGATATTTGTTTGCAAAATGTTTTTGGGGTCTATCAAGAACAAGATACAAAGGTTTATTTGCAATAAATATTATAAAATTTACTATCAAAATACTTAAACTAAATACTGCAAAAGCATAATGTTTTTTTCTAAACTGTGGCAATCTTATTCTAAAAGAATGCATAAAAAGTTTTACCATCAAAGGAATTGAGATAACTATAAAAGGAGCAAAATCTTCTATATAAATTTTTTGTCTTAATGAAAACAAAAGAGAGAAAACAAGTGCCGTAAATGAAATATACCAAAATAAATCTTTTTCGCCTTTTATTGCAATTCTATACATCGCATAAAAAAAATAAAAAAATATTATTGGAGAAAATATAGAAGCATATATGCCAAAAGTATCTAAAAAATAACCTTTTGGACGACCGCCACTATCAAATCCATAAATCTGCATTGAAATACCAAATAAAAGTAAAGAGATTATAAGTAAAGTATTGTTTCTTTTTCTTAAAGAATAAAAAAATAAAGCAAGATACATAATGGCAAATGAATTATCAATAAATAAACATAAAAACAAAAGCCAATAATGTTCTTTTTGTGTAATTTTGCGTAAATATAAGTACAACAAAGTAAAAAATATTACCAAAATAGCTGGATTTACTAAAAGCGCAGCACTATTTACACCTGGTAAAAGCATAAATATTATTATAGAAGCAAATCTATCACTTTGTTTTTTAAAATAATCATCAGTTAATAAATATAAAATAAACACACTGCCAATGTAAAACAATACAAATGGCAACCGCAATGCAATATCATTTTGTCCAAATACTGATGTAAAGAAATGCGTTAATAAAGAAAGTAAATTATTTTGCTCAAAGTATATTAGTGATTCTTTATATGAGATACTAAAACTATCTGACACAAATAATAATAGAAAAAAATCAATTACAAGTAAAAAGAAAAACGCTAAATTGTATCTTGGTATTTGCATAATTTTAAAGTTTCAAGAAGTTATCCAATATCTCATGCCCATATTCGCTCATTATGGACTCAGGATGAAACTGTACTCCGTATATATTTTTATCTTTAATTTTCAAAGACATTATTTCATTATCATCTAAACTTTTTGAAGTTACTATTATATTAGATGGTAAATTATCTTTATTTACAGTTAGCGAATGATATCTTGTTTGAATCATTTGTTTTGGTAAGTCTTTAAAAATAATATCATCACAAACAACTTCTATTTTTGATGTTTTGCCATGCATCATTTTAGGTGCTTTTATAATTTCCCCGCCAAAAACCTGTGCGATACTTTGATGTCCTAAACAAATACCAAGTATAGGAATAGTGTTACCAAATTTCTCAATTACCTCAAGGCAAATTCCAGCTTCATTTGGAGTAGCAGGACCAGGAGACAAAATAATTTTCTCAGGATTTAATTCTTTGATTTGCTCAATTGTAAGTTCATCATTTCTAATAACTTTTAAATCAGCGCCCAATTCCAAACAATATTGAACAATATTATAAGTAAAGCTATCATAATTATCTATCATTAAAATCATATCGTATAATCCACAACTTTACTAAACTCTGTCACCTCTTTTATAAATGAAACAACCTTTAGATGCTCAAGATGTACTGCATAAGTATTCAAATCTTCCTTGTTTTCAAATGTTGTATAAATAGACAAATCCATAGCACGAGGTGCTGTATCAAAATTTATTCCAACTTCCATCTGTTTTAATCCATCTATTTTATCTATTAAATTTTCTAGAAGTTCTTTTACTTTTAATATATTTTGTTCTTTATTTTCTTTTTTAAATTCAAACATTACTATATGTTTTATCATTTTATTAAATCCTAATATTTTGATGAGATAATTATATCAAAATATTAGTTATATTAAATAACTAAATCATTACAAATTGAATTAAAAAAATAAAAATTTAGATTTTATTTATTTCCTTTTTTTGTTTTAATTTTTCATTCATCATTTTCCACTTACAAAATCCTCAAAGTACCCAAATCCATCAATCTGCAAAACGAACACAACGAACATAATTGGTACCAGTCTTACCGAGCCAACCGTCGTTGCCGCCGCTGAAACTGACACCCCAAGCACCGGAAGTAGCACTCGCATCCGTAGTAGAAGACCAGTAACCGGAACTAACAACATTTTCAAATATAGGATTTAAAGCTGGATTATATATACTTCTATCTGCTAGCATATAAAGCTCATTAAAATTTGGCAAATGCCAGTCACTATATCCTCCTAGAGTTAGATTTTCACAATAACTAATGGCAGATGCCCAATGCAAGACTTTTCCTGTTTCTGTGTTATTTGAATAAGCTGTTGCTTCTGCACTTGTGTATTCTTCATCTTGCCACATAAGATTTGTGCTTGTATCTATGACTATATCTAAGCTATCATCTCTTATAAAATCTCCAAATGCCAGATTAACTAGCAACAAAATCCCTAATATACTTTTCTTCATCTATCTTACCTACCTTTTTTATTAATTTATAGCTATTTGCATGGCTACAATGTCCAGTAAATGAACTTTGAACAGATAAAAACTGCTTTATCTCTTCAAGACTCATATCGCCTTTTAAATCTTCATATTTTTTTAAATATTTAGCTTTTTTATATTTGTAATTATTTACAACTCTATTTCTTACCAATACATAATTTGGTCGTATGATATAGCCTAAAAAATCTAAGCCCTGATTGTTTTTTTTAAGCTTAAAATCATCTCGCAAATTTAAGCCAAGATTTTCTTCCAAATATTTTTCTATGATTTTTTTAACTTCAATTAGTTTTTGTTTGTCCTTATGAAATAAAACAAAATCATCTACATATCTTACATAATGTTTGATTTTTAAATCTCTTTTTATAAAATGGTCAAATTTATTTAGATACACATTTGCAAAAAATTGAGATGTTAGATTTCCTATTGGCAAACCTTTGTGTTTTGGTATCTTAAAAAGTGTTTTATGCTCTGGTAAATTTTTTAAGGCTTGAAAATTGCCTTTAAATTTATAATTTTTTGTTGAGTCGTGATATATTATCTTATTTGCCAACCATAAAACTTCTTTTTTATTTTCAAGTTTACTTTTGTCTATATCTTGAAAAAATTGTTTAAACAATATATTTTTATCAAGATTATAAAAAAATCCTTTTATATCAAGCTGTAGATAATACCCCTCACATCCAACACTATTCATAAAAGATTTAGCTCTCTTAACTGCTCCGTGGATACCTTTGGCTTTTCTATTGTTATACACATCAAATATAAACTTTTTTTCATAAAAATGCTCACACTGATTTACTAATATATGATGCACTACCCTATCTTTGAAATTAGCAGCAAAAATCTCTCTTAGTTTTGGAGATGAAGCCAAAAAACATATTGACCTACCTATGCGGTAAGTTTTATTTTTTAGCTCCTCTTCTATAGTAAGTAAATTTTGGATTAAATCTACTTCAAAGTTTAAAGCATTGAGTGTATTTCTTTTGTGTTTGATACAGTCTTTATATGCTTTATAAGTATTTTTGAAACTAAACATTATAGAAAGCTTCTTTTTGTATCATTATCTGCAAAACGAACACAACGAACATAATTGGTATTAGTCTTATCGTTCCAATTGTCGTTGCCGTTGTTGAAATTGACATTCCAAGCATTGGAAGTATCACTCGCATTCGTAGTAGAAGACCAGTAATTGGAACTATTAAACCTTTTATTTATAAGATATAAAAAAGATAATTTTAAATTATTTATATCTTTTGTGCTTTTTTGCACACTATACACTTTGGTAAAAAGGTCGCACAATGATTGTAGCACTCTTTTAAAATTTATCATTTTAAAACTCTCGCATTATTTATTGTAGCACCTAGCCAACCTTGTGATTGTTTGCATACTTCTATTGTATATCTTGAACAATTTTCAAACTGTTTAAAGCTCTTAAATGCTTTTAGCTCTTTTGTTAAATTTATAAGCATTTTCAAATCTTCACACCTATTTCGTAAATTTTCTAATAATACTTTTTTATCATTTGAAATATTTGCACGATGAATCATAAAAAGCAATTCTTTAGAAAAACTTCTTAAATCTTCCCCAATAGTATATTTATGGTACTTTTCAAAACTTTTTACAATCGTTTCGACATATACACATAAATTTAATGCCGATTTATATATAGGTAAATTATCGTATCTCATTTTTTACATCTCATTTTAAATTCTCAAAGTACTCAAATCATCAATCTGCAAAACGAACACAACGAACATAATCGGTACCAGTCTTATCGTTCCAATCGTCGTCGCCGAAGTAGAAATAGACAAACCAAGCATTGGAAGTATCGCTCGCAAACGTAGTCGAAGACCAGTAACGGGAACTATTTGTACCAGTAAAAATAGCATTAATGGATGGATTTGATTTGCCTCTATCGACAATCTGAACTAATTCCTCTATAGTTGGCAATCGCCAAGCAGTACTTCCTCCTAGATTTAAATTATCACAATAAGTTCCTGCATTTTCCCAATTTCTTTTAGTATTATCATCATTTTTTTGCCAAATAAGACCTGTGGCATTGTCTGTGATAGTATCGTTAGAATCTGCACCATGGTCATTTTCTGTATAGCTTCTTGCTACTCCTCGCTGTAAAGCTCCATCATCATTTGCTACATATGAAGTTGTTTGTCCTGTTTTCAATATAGTTCTATTTCCATCACTAGCTGAACTTACCAAAGGATTTTTATAATCTTTTACAAAATCCTCCATACCTGAAGCA
>JAOZVJ010000089.1 GCA_029938215.1 Arcobacteraceae bacterium
TTCATTTTTGGATTCCATCTTCTTGTTTGGTGACCAAAGTGTACACCACATTCTAATAAGTCTTTCATTGTAACCATAATTTGTCCTTCTTATTGGCAATTTTGCCAGATTAATTTTGGGCTTTTGATGTATATCAAAATAATATACAACAATCCTCTGTATCCATTCACACTAATCATCATTGATAAAGTGCAACCCTTTTTAGAATTGATACATGTGTATTTCACAATAAACTAATTTTAGTTTAAAGGATTGAGATTTTATCTAATGTTATATTAATACTTGCTTTTATAAAAAATAATGAAATATTGTCAAAATTTAAAAAATAAATAGATATAATCTATCCATGAAAACAAAAATACAACAATTAAGACAAGAAATAGCAAAACAAGTTATTGGTCAAGATAATATGGTGGAAGCTTTATTGATAGGACTTTTTACTAATGGACATATTTTACTTGAAGGCGTACCTGGGCTTGCTAAAACTACTACAGTAAACGCTTTATCAAAAGCTTTAGATTTAAATTTCAAAAGAGTACAGTTTACTCCTGATTTATTGCCAAGCGACATAATTGGTGCACAAATATATGATATGCAAAGTGGTAATTTTAAAATAAAAAAAGGACCAGTCTTTACAAATCTACTTTTGGCAGATGAAATAAATAGAGCTCCAGCAAAAGTTCAATCAGCCTTACTTGAAGTTATGCAAGAAAAACAAGTAACAATAGGTGAAGAAACTTTTAAAATAGATTTACCATTTTTGGTTTTGGCTACTCAAAATCCAATCGAGCAAGAAGGAGCCTATGCATTACCAGAAGCTCAACTTGATAGATTTATGTTTAAAATTGTTGTTGGGTATAATACAAAAGAGGAAGAGTATGAAATTGCATCTAAAGTTGCTTCTGCTTCTTTTGAAACTATAAATGCTGTTTTGTCAAGAGATGATATCGAGAAAATAAAAGATGATATTGTCAAGGTTCATATTGATAAAGAACTTGAGGATTATATTGTAAATTTAATTTTTGCTACAAGAGAACCTGAAAAATATGGGTTAGATGAAATTAAAAATTTGTTACAATTTGGAGCAAGTCCAAGAGCTACTATTGATATGTTTAAAGCTGTTAAAGCTAAAGCATATTTAAGAGGAAATGACTATGTTTCACCTGTAGATATAGCACTTATTTTTAAGGATGTTTTGAGGCATAGGATAATTTTAAGTTATGAAGCGGAAGCTTTAGAAATAAGTAGTGATGATATTTTACAAAAAGTTTTAGAAAAAGTTTTAGTTCCTTAAAGGAGGGTATAAAATGAGTGCAATTTATAATTTTCAACAAAAAAAGAAAAACAAAACAGGCTCTATGTTATCGAGTATATTATTTTTTATTGTTATTGTTTTTTTGATTGTTTTTATTTTTTTTGATACAGTTGCAAAGTATTCATTAATACAAAAAGTAAATAAAAATACTGATTATCAACTTAATATAGAAACATTTAAAACAAATTGGAGAGATGGAATAATAAATTTGGAAAATATTATTCTAATAAAAGATACTAAAACTATAAAAATTGATAAGATTTTTTGTATAGTAAGTTATCAAGAATTATTTAATAAACATTTTGATATTCAAGTTATAGATTTTTATAATGTTCAAGTAGACAAACAAACTATACAATTAGAAAAAAATAATGATGAACTTAATCAAATTATAATAAAAAATTATATAGATATTTTTCGACAAAATATTGAAAAATTAAAACCTTATTTAGAAGTGAAAAATGAAAAATTAAAAACATTTAGATTAAGCATAGATAAAATTAAAATGAATTATATTTTGAAAAAAGATTTATTAAATAAAAATACAATAAATGTTAAATTAAAAATATCTATGTTGGATATTGATAATATTTATTTAAATTCAAAAGTTATATTTGGAAAAAGTGATACTAATGTATTGGATAAAAATATTACTGATCCATTTGTTATAAATAGTAAAGTAAATTTTTCTTTAATAAATAAAAATAAATTTACTTTGCAAATAGACAATAATTTAAGTCAATCTTTTGAAAATAAAATAGGACTTTAGAAAACACAACATGAACAAAGAAAATTTATACAAACTAAAAAAATTAGCGAAAAATTTATCAATTTTATATATAGAAGATAATCTTGGTTTACAAAAACAAGTGGGCAATTTTTTTAATAAATTATTTGATACTTTTTATCAAGCTTATGATGGAGAAGATGCTTTAAAACAATATAAGGAAAAAAAACCTGATATTGTATTAACTAGTCTTATCGTTCCAAAAGTAAATGGATTTGATATGATAGTTAATATTAAAGGTGAAAATCCTGATGCAAAAATAGTAATCTTGTCTAAAGAAAATGATGATTTGGAATTGTTGCAAACTATTGATATGGGTATAGTTGATTTTTTAATAAAACCTTTGGATATTAATTTGCTTCTGGATTCAACTTTGGTGGCAATTTCACAATTACAAAAACTGGATATTGACAAGAGGTGTATTGAGGACTTAAAAATAATTAAAAATCAAAATAGAGAAGTAGAATTTTTTAGTTCATACAAAGGCATATCTATTTATAAAAGTGGTGAACTGCAAGATATAAAAGATGATGAATTTACGGCAAAAGTTCCCAAGAGTCAGTTTATTGCTATGAATTCTGCACAAAAAACGATTGTTGGTTTAAAATCGCTAAACAAACATATAGAAGCAAATGTTTTTGAAGTAAATAATAAAAATAATTTGATAACTTTAATAAATCCTCATTATGTAAGTTTTAGATTAATGAAAATGCAGCAAAAAAGAATAAAAATAGATAAAAGTTTTAAAGTTGGTATCTATTTGCGAAACAATGCTTTGGAAGCAAAAGTTGTTGATATATCTTTTACATCAATTACATTCTATATGGATGAATTAGAAAATGATTTAAAAATAAACGATAGAGTTGACTTAACTATTGGAGTTGAGATAAATGGTGCTAGCAGTATGATCAAAGAAAAAAGATTTGCAAAAGTTTTTTCACAAGGTCAAATTTTAAAAATTGAATCTTTTGGCAAAGGATATAAAATACTTTCATTATTAAGGGTGCAAAAAGCATCGCAAAGAGCTTTGGGCGATTATTTAAAACAAAGAGAAATGGAAATAATTAATGAGTTTAGAAAAATACTAAAAATTAATAAATGAAAAAAATCCTCATAAAGTCTCGTAGAGCTGTTTTTAGTGACTTAATTGGAAACAATACAGCTTTGCTAAAAGGTGAAGGGTATGATTTTGTAGAGCTTAGAGAATATGAAGCTGGTGAAGATATTAGAAAAATTGACTGGATAATAAGTGCTAAAATGCAAAAGCCTTATGTAAAAGTTTTTCATGCTCAACGAGAACTAAATATAACTATTGTTCCAATAATTGGAGGTTCTGTTTATTTTGGAACAAAAAAATTTAAGCAAGAAATTATCACTGAAGTTTGTGCTATTTTTGGATATAGCTGTGTCAAGCAAGGCGATAGTTTTGATAGTTTTATTGCCAATTCACAAGTTGAATTAAATACAAAAAAAACCAAAAAACTTTTTGGTGTGCCTATGATGGTAGAAAAAATATTTAATTATAAAGTTTTAGAGAAAGCTACAGATTATAAAGCAATCACAAATGAATTGTTAAAAAAAATTCGTAAAAAATCTATTATTTTTTTAATTGGTGATTTTTTTGATATTTCAAATCTTGATTTAAAAGTGTTGGCTAAAAAGCATGAAGTTATTGCAATAATTGTTAGAGATAAATTTGAAGAATCTCCAGAAGTTTTGGACGGTATAAATCTAAAAGACCCTGAAAACGGTAGATTGTTTAATGGTAATATGAATAAAAGTTTAATAAAAAATTATGAAAAAAAGATAAAAGAAAATGATCGTATTTTATATGAACATTTTCAAAAATGTGGAATAAAATTTACAAAAATATATACACACGAAGAACCACTTGCAAAACTAATACCGCTAATGAGAATAAAATGAATGAAATAAAAATTCATGATATTAAAGCATTGGTAGATGTGTCTGATTATTCTATATATTTTTATTATAGTTTGATTTTAGCTTTTGTTGTTATTTTTTGTTTGATTATTTATTTTATCTATAGGTTTTTAAAAAATAGAAAAGAAAATATTAGAAAAAAATATTTTAATATCTTAGAAAATATTGATTTTGAAAATAGTAAAAAAAGTGCATATGAAATTACAAAATATGGACAACTGTTGGCTGTAGAAGATGATGAAAAACAACTTTTATTAAAATTATTAGACAATTTAGAAAACTACAAATATAAAAAAAATGTACCAAGTTTTAATAAAGATACAAAAGAATTATTTGATAATTTTATGGATACAATAAATGTTTAATAATTTAATATTTGAATATCCTATTGTCTTTTTAATTCTTTTGATTTTTATAGTATGTGCAAAATTTTGTAAAATAAAGACCAAATCTTTCTATATGCCACACTTGAATATCTACGAAGAAGCACTCCCCATAAATGGCTCTTTGGTTAGTTTGTTAAAATGGACAGCAATAATATTTGCTATAATTGCACTTGCAAGTCCTATAAAAGAACTTGAAATTGTACATAAAAAAACAGATGGCATAGATATGATGCTTACTCTTGATACAAGCGGTTCTATGCGACAAATTGGATTTAATGAGCAAAACATCGAACAAAACAGATGGAATGTTGTAAGTGATATTGTAAAAGATTTTATTGATAAAAGAACAAGTGATAATATTGGATTGATAGTATTCGGGACTTCTGTTATGACGGCATCGCCTCTTAGCTATGATAAAAAAGCACAAACTAAAATCATAGATAATCTTGGCATCGGAATAGTTGGCGACAAAACGGCTTTAATAGATGGGATTGCTACAAGTATAAATATTTTAAGTAAAAGAGAAAGTAAATCAAAAATCATTATAGTTTTAACAGACGGCGAAGATACTGCCAGTACAATTCCATTTAAAGTTGTACAAAAAATGGCAAAAAAATATAAAATAAAAATATATACTATTGGAATTGGCGAGCCAAATAGAATGTTGTTAAGTGAGATTTCAAAGTCAAGTGGAGCAAAATCTTTTATTGCAAATAGTAGTAATGATTTAAAAGAAATTTATGAGCATATAAATAAATTAGAAAAAAGTAAAATAGAACAAAATAAAATTGTTTTAAAAGAATATTATTTTCAATATCCTCTATTTATAGCAATTCTAAGTTTGTTTCTTTTTATAATTTTAAGAAATAAAAGCTGGAATTTATAATGCAATTTTTATATCCAAATGTTTTATTTTTATTAATTTTTTTGGTTGTGCTGATTTTTTTATCAAAAACAACTAAACAAAATATTGAAAAAATATTTGCTCCTGAAATATTAAATAAGCTACTTGTAGATAATAAATCAATAGGAAAAACAACTAGAAATATTTTATTTATTGTTACACTTGCATTATTTATTGTTGCTTTGGCTCGTCCAGTTATGGATATGAAAGAGCAAAAAATAAAACAAAAATTAATCCCAATAGTTGTTGCTTTGGATGTATCAAAATCTATGAAAGCAACTGATATATATCCATCAAGAATAGATTTAGCAAAAAAGAAATTAAAACTTATAGTAAAATTAGCAAAAAATGCAACTATTGGTGTGGTGTTATTTGCTCAAAATTCTTATATTGTTTCTCCAGTTACGGAGGACTTTACTTCGCTTGGGTATATTGTCGATAATCTTGATACTTCTTTAAATTTTGCAAATGGTTCTAATATCTTTGCTGTACTTGAAGCTACAACTCAAATGTTAAAAGATTATAATGTTAAAAATCTTATTATTCTAAGTGATGGTGGAAATGATGATGAATATAAAGAAGAGTTAGAATTGGCAAAAGAAAATAAAATCACTATTTATTCTGTTGGATTAGCCACAAAACAAGGTGCTCCTATCCCTGATGAAGCTGGATATTTAACTGATGAAAAAGGAAATATAGTAACAGTTTCTTTAAATGAAAGCATAAAAAGCCTAAGTTTAAATAGTGGTGGCGGATATATTGATTTTAGTTTATCTAGTGGCGATATAAGTGCAATACTAAGTCAAATACAAAAAGAATCGAAAAAAGAGGAATTTGATAGTAAAAAAATCAAAACATATACTGAGCTATTTTACTATCCATTAGGGTTTGGTATATTTTGTTTGTTTATTGCTTTTAGTTCTCTGCCAAGATTAAAATCTAAAAGTATCGAGGTTGCAAGTTTGGTTTTCGTAATTTTTGTTTTAATTTATCCACAAAGCGGAGTTTCTGGATTATTGGATTTTCAAAAATTAGAAAATGCAAAAAAAAGTTATGAAGCAAAAGATTACAAAAATGCCATTAAAAGTTATAAACAAATAAAAGAATCTGATGAATTAAATTATAACATTGGAAATTCGTATTATAAAAATAAACAATTTAAAAAAGCCTTACAATCGTATGGCAAAATATCATCAAAAAATGATGAGTTAAATTATAAAAAACTTCATAATCTAGGCAATAGTTATGTAAAAACAAAAGAGTTGGAAAAGGCAAAAGAATCCTATGAAAAAGCGTTGAAACTGAAGGATGATAAGCAAACAAGGCAAAATCTAGAAGCCGTAAAAAAAGCTTTGGAAAAATCAAAAAAGAAAAAAGACCAAAAAAACAAACAAGATAAAAATAAAGATAATAAAAATCAAAAAAATAAAGATGGGAAAAAAAATAAAAATAGTGATAAGAAAAATAAGAAAAACAAAAAACAAAAAAATAATAAAAAAGATGGCAAAAAAGAAAAAGATAAAAAAGCTAAATCTTCAAATTCAAAATTACAAAAACAAAAACCAATCTCAGATATGGAAGAAAAAAAATGGTTAAAATCTTTACAAAATAAAAAAA
>JAOZVJ010000090.1 GCA_029938215.1 Arcobacteraceae bacterium
TTCTTTTTATAAAATATGCTGTGAAAAGTTAATTTTTCAGGATTGACTAAGTATACTGTCCCCCAATTTTATAATTAGTAAATTTTAAATAAAATATGATATTATAAGAGTAATAAATAGGAGGAGTTCATTATGATGCAATTAGCAATACAAGAACCAAAGATAGAACAATTTTTTAATCACTCTAAAGATGAGATTATTAAAGCATTAAAATTTATTGTTGATAATAATATTAGAGATTTTGGTATTAATAAAAGTAATTTAGAACTTTCAATTGAGCAAAAAGAAGAATTAGATGTAAGAATAAAATCACTTCACAAGAACCCATTAATGGGTCGTTCGTGGAATGAAATTAAAAATACTATATCAAGATAATTATGGAGATTAGACTGCATCCAAAAGCAGAAGAAGATTTAAACGAAGTATTAAATCACTATTTTAAAATAGATATAAATATAGAAAAGAAGTTTATTAAATATTTAGAACTAACATTTAATAAAATATTAGACTTTCCAGATTTATATCAATATGAAACAAAAACATCACAAAAAGTTTTAATGGATAATTTTCCTTATATTGTGATATATGAACAATATGAAGATATAATTATGATATTAGCAATATTCCATACTAGTAGAAATCCGATAAACTTACAAGGCAGGGTCGGATAAGAAAATTCTTGAGACAAAATTCTTGGGACAGTATACCAATTAAATTAAAATAAAAATGACAAATAAAATAACAAATACTTAAAAAGTATACATTAATCCAACGCCTTTTGTGGTTTTTTTATAGCTAAATGGAGAATGATTTGACTGAGTTTTTGTATTTGCTATATTAAATGATGTAGATAAATTTTTTGTTATAATATAATTTAAAAACAAAGAATAGCTTTTTATTGAGTCATATCTTTTTGTTAAAAAGTTTACATCTATTAATTTGTATTTTTTTCTTATTGATGACAAAGAAATAGTTGATGAAAGAAAGTTGTTCCATTTATAAAAGTCAGACAAAACAATTCCATATTCGTCGTTGTCTACATCTGTTCTTACTCCTCGTAATTTTTTTTCTTTATTTGCAAATCCCATAATATTTATATTTCCATATTTTTTAGTTGTTCTAGTTTGTCCTAATGTTAATGCAAGATTATTTGACTCTTTATTTTTGTTGGCTATATCGTGATATTTTTTTTGAAATATTTTAAAACCATAGGATTCTATCATATTTTGTGAAAATTTATTTTTATATGTTGCTTCTATTCCTAGAGTTTTTTGATAGTTTGCATTGTTTATTTTTGTTGTACTAAAGTTAATCCCTGCTGATATTTTATCATTTTGTGTAGTGTTCGCTAGATGGCTTTTTAATAAAATAGTATTTGCATTTTTATCTTTGAATTTATTAAATTTTTGTGATACTTTTATAAAATTTGTTTGAATTGATAAATTATTTTTTATATTATAATTATGATTTATTCCAAATAAAAATGTTTTTGATTTATCTGATTGTATAGGGTCATTGTACAATGTTAAATTAGAATTAAAAAGAGGTGCATATAATTCATAACTTTTAGATGATGATGTATTATTGATATTATTATCACTTGAATATCTCACTGCAAGCATATAATTAAATTTATGTTTTTGTTGTTGTTTTTCTATAAATGCTATTCTTCTTTTTATATTGTTTTGTACGCTTTTTGGAGCATTTGAGATTAAGACTTTATTAAATTCTTCCAAAGCTTCTTTTTTCATATTTAAAGCAAAATAAGTTTGTGCCAACTCTAATTTTACTCTTGGTAAATTTTCATTAATCATCAGGATTTTTTGATATGTAGTAAGAGCAAATTCAAATTGTTTTAATAAATAATACGATCTTCCCAATAAAAAATTTGCCTCTATATGTTTGGGATTATTATTTAAAAAGTCTGTAAAAAAAACAATAGCCTTTTTATATTTTTTTTTATTAAATTCTTGTTTCGCATAAAGGAATATTTTACTTTCTTTTTTTTCTTTTTTCTTTTTTCTATGTTGTATATAGACTAACTTTTTTTTTGCTTTGGTAAATAATCCTTTTGTTGAAAATTTTTGTTTTTCAAAGTATTTTATTAGGTTGGTTGGTGTTTTTTTAGCAGTTGGTATAGATTTTTTAATAGAATTTAAAGCATTATCAATATTTTTATTATCAATATTGACTATACATACAGTAAAATTATATTTTCCACGATATATATAAGTATCATAAAAATAATACTTATTTGCCAAAAATTTTGCTTCTGCAAAATATATCGGACTATGCAATGTGATTGCTTGTTTTTTAATATTTATCCAAGATTCTTTTTTTGAAATATCATTAAAATCCGATGAAAACAAATATGAAGATAATAAAAAAATTAATATAAAATATTTTGCATACATCAAATCACCCAAAAATTAAGCTTATTATGGGTGATTATATCTATTTGCTTATAAAAAAGATGTTATTTGGCTTTAAATACTCCAGATGCTTTGTAGTCTTTTGTACTAGACACACCATCAAGATTAAAAGTTCCTCCTACTGCTTCTCCATTGTTTCCATAAAAAGCACCTTGCAATGAACTTCCTTCTGTAATTGTACTTATATCAGTAGCAGTTGGATCACCATTATTATTTGAAATACTTGTACTTTCAAATTTGTTTCCCGATGTTGCTTCTCCACTAAAATTTGCATTCCAGCTTGTATTTTCACTTTTAAATTTAATATTACCATCCATATTATTTACGCCACCACCTAAATCAAAATTTAAGTTTATTGAATTATCACTATTTAATAAAATTTGTTCATTGGTTTCATCAGTTTCATTATGAACATTACCAATTACTTGACCAGAATAATTATGCGTTGTAGTTGTGCTAGAATTTTTTAAGTTATCTAAAATTCCAACAGAAGTTTTTCTTCCTGATACCCATACTTGCTTATAGTTATTATTTCCTGAACCATCATCCCAATATCCCCAGCTAGTTGTGCCATCACCATCTAATAAATTTAAATTTTCACCATTACTAGTAGCAGTATTTGAGGCTGTATTGATTGTAACATCAAAATTATCGCTTGATGTTCCGTCTTTCATGCTATATCCTGTCTGATCAGTTTTTGTGCCATCTGTATTTGTAAGGATACCTAGTCCTTTGTCGTCTTCATTCTTTTCTTTTGAAATATTCGGTATAGAAGTAAAAACATCTAATGGAACTTGTTTTTCAGAAGACAGTTTTTTCTCTTTTTCTTTAATAACTTGTTTTTTTGAATCTTTTTTATCTTCTTCAGTTATGTCAGCACCAATTTTTGCTTCATCTCCTGCTTTTATAGCTTCTGGCGTGGTTGGACTACCCGAAACAATTGATGTCTTTTCTCCAGCTTCTACATTTACACTGACGCCATTTGGAGTTGTTACTGTAATAGCACCTTGTGTACACAATACAGTTTTTTGATTTGCTTTTACAATAGTACCTCTAATACCAATAGAAGCAGATTTAGTTTTTAATTTAAATTTGTTTTTATTGATTTTTCCTATTCTTCCAGTGATACTTGTAAAAGCTCCTTTTAAAATTTTAAATTTTGCTTTATTGATTTTTGGTTTTTTTTCATCATATAAATAATCTGCAATATCTAAAGTGGAATTTTTTCCAATAGTTAAAATAGTATTATCTTTAAAAATTATTTGTACTTTTGAATTTCCAGCAGTCTTTATAAAATCATATTTTTCTAAAAGGCTTTTTGTAGTCACTTTTAAGCTTTTTCCAACTCTTGTGATAGTCGCATCACCTTTTACAAAATTTATCTTTCCTATGCTTGCAAATGTCAAAGTTGGCAATAGTAATAACAATAAATATCGTTTCATATAAAACTCCTTTTTTTCGAATCATTACTTATTGTAACATAAAATAGTTGCCAAATAGTTGCTAGAACACAAGAATAATTTTGATATAATCTTTTTTATGAAACAATCGTCGAATGATATATTAAAAAATTTAACAATACTTTATGTAGAAGATGAAGAAATAACAAGAAAGCATGTTATTGATATTTTAACAATACTTTGTTGTAAAGTTATTGCTGTGGAAACCGCAGAAGAGGCATTGTTAGTCTATGAAAAAGATTTTCCAGATATTATTTTATGCGATGTTGATTTGCCAGGAATTAATGGTATAGAATTTGTCAAAACAATTCGTCAAGAAAATAAAGAAATACCTATTATTTTATTAACAGCACATTCGGAAATTGAATATCTAATGGATGCTATTAAGTTACATTTGGTTGACTATATTGTAAAGCCCTTAGATATTAAAAAATTAACTTCATCACTTAGAGACAGTGCTCAACAGATTTTAGGTAATGATAAGTTTTTAATCAAGCTAGTTAGTGGTGCATTATATGATATAAATAAAAAAATAGCTTATTATGAAAACAAAGAGCAAACATTAACTTTGTGTGAAAGTTTGTTTTTGGAATTATTATTAAAAAATAAAAATAGAACTGTTGCAAATTCTGAAATTTTTGAAAAAGTATGGGATTTTGGAGATGGAACAGAGCAGGCTTTAAAAAATCTTTTAAATAGAGCTAGAAAAAAAATAGGAAAAGAATCGATTGTAAATGTTTCTAAAATTGGCTATCGTGTTATTCTTAAATAATTTATTTTTTATTGTTAAGAAAGCTTTTAGTATAATATTTATATGAAAGATTTGGAAAAAGAAAATTTACAGTTAAAAACTACTATTGAAAAACTTAAAAAAGATAATCAAAAAAAACTTAAAACTATTAGTAGTTTAAATACGATTGCTGTAAGTTTAACAAATTTTAAAGATGTCTCATCAATCTTACGAGAAATTTTAATAAATATTCAAGATGTAGTTGATAGTGATGGCGGAACCATATATTTAACAGATGGAAAAAAATTAAGTTTTAAACATATTATAAATAAAAGTTTAAAGATTGAGCATTATGATTGTGATAATAATGAAAAAGTATGGAATTTTTTAGATATTAATAAATCAAATGAAAATTTAGTAGCAGTTAATTGTGCTTTATCTAAAGAGATTATTAGCATTAATGATATTTATAATTCTTCAAAATATGATTTTAGTGGAACAAAAAAATTTGATAAAAAAATAGGATATAGATCAGTTTCTATGCTTGTTGTTCCTATGCTTTTAGCAGATAATACTTTAGTTGGAGTTTTACAACTTATAAATAAACTTGATGAAAATGATAAGATAATATCTTTTGCAAAAGAAGATGAAGAATTAGCTCAATCTTTAGCTTCCCAAGCTTCAGTAGCAATAGATAAATATAGACAAGAGAAGCTTTTAATACAACAATCTAAGTTGGCTGCTATGGGAGAAATGATAGATGCAGTAGCACATCAATGGAAACAGCCTTTAAATATCGTAAATATAATAGCTAGTAAAATAAAAATGTATATAAATATGAATATTCCTATTACTGATGAAACCCTTGTGGAATTATCAGATGAAGTTATTGTACAAATAAAACATTTAACAAATACAATAGATGAATTTAGATTATTTTTAAGACCAAATAGAAAAAAACAAAAAATCAATATACATAAAATGGTATCTTCTGTTATTAATTTACTTAAAAATGAATTAGTTAAACATAATGTAGAGGTTGAAATAATTGGTAATGATAAATTAGAAATTCTGATTATAGAAAATGAATTTCAACATATTTTTATTAATATTATCAATAATGCAAAAGATGCTTTTCTTGATAAAAACAAACTTATTTCAAAAAAAATAATCATAGATGTAAAGGAAAATATAGACAATATTATAATAACAATTGATGATAATGCAGGAGGAATACCAAATAATATTATTGATTCTATTTTCCAAGCCAATGTTACAACAAAAGAAAAAGGTACTGGGATAGGACTTTATATGTCAACTCAAATTGTTGAAAAAAATAACGGTACTCTTAGTGTTGAGAATACAAAAGATGGTACAAAATTTACAATCAAATTAATTAAAGAATTTTTTAAATAAGGAAATTAGATGTCGATTTTAAATCCAGCTTTAATAAAACTTTTACAAATAAAAAACACCATTTCGTTTTTTAATGATTTAACGGATGAGGAAATATCTGATTTAATATTTAATATTAGATTTCAAAGATTTGATGCAAATGAAGTATTATTTAAAGAGGGAGACACTAATATAAATGAGATATATTATCTAATAAGTGGTTCTATTGATCTTTTTTTATTTTCAAAAAAAACAAAAAAAGATGTTGTTTTATCAACTATAGATAAACCAATATTGTTTGGCGAAATGAGTTATTTTACTCAAGAACCAAGAGAAGTTACAGCAAAAAGCAAGGATCAAGGTGCGATATTAATTACTTTTTTAATTAAAGAGTCAAATGAAGTGCAAGACCCAAGCGCTTTTTCTAAATTTTATAAAAATGTAATAAAAAAACTATCAAAAATAATAATAAAAATGAATACTAAAGCAAATTAGTTTAATCCATATTATCCTTTTGTAGTATGTATAAATACGCCATTAAAATTAACTGGAGGTTCTTCTATATAATGTTCACATCTTTGAATATATATATCATAAATATTTTTATTTGTTTTGTCTTCCCATGTATTAACTTCTTCAAATATTTTTAAAGCTTCTTTAAATTTTGCATCTTTATAAAGTCTAATTGCTTTATTGTATAAACTTAGTTCTTCATCAAGTCTTGCTCGTGATACTTTGTAAAGTTTATGATAAGATTCACTTCTATCATAATCAATAATTTGCCATATCTCAACTGGTTCTTTTTTCCCTTTTACGGTTACTAAATCTAAAAATCTAAATATAAAATCCCCAATTAGTTGTTCTTTTGTAAAGTTTGATAT
>JAOZVJ010000018.1:0-1811 GCA_029938215.1 Arcobacteraceae bacterium
ATACTTAAAAGGAACACAAAATGGCAACTAACTTTTTAACACTAGCAAAATCAACCACAGCACCAGCACCAAAAAATCGCCCCCCCATTTGCGATTTTTTTCGTGAATATTTGGAAGATAAAACAGTTAAAATAAAAAAATAAAATTTATAGGATGAAATCGTAGGTCGTTCCTAATTTTTTTAAGAAATAGGATAAAAATTTTGTAGGAGAACCAAGAGCAAAAGAAAAAACGGAAATTCCGATTTTCTAAATTTCGTGAACGAAAATAAAAGAAAAATTTAGCGTAAAATTAGAACCCTGACCAAATAGACCTGACCACTTGAAGCAACAAAGACCACAACAAAGGAGAACATCACAACACAGCAGCACCAACTCGGCAAAAAGTCGGCAAAAAGTCGGCAATTTTTGAGACCAATCTTACAGGAGCAGAACCAATCAAATCCTAAAAATATATTTTTATTAAAATAAATCTTAAATTTAATTTGAAATTTTGGACACCCCATTCCCCCAAGCTAGACTTTTATAAAAAAGCCTATCCCCACAAATGCAAGTTACCAAATAGAAATATAGGAAATAGTAATGTTAAAAAAAATATTTAAAAATTATTTTGGAGAATTAGGAGATACAACAATCTTTATAGATACGATAATAAGTCTTGCAAATAAATATGCTAAGTAAAATATTCCACAAAATATAAAAATATTGCCATCCTTTGAAATACCAGTTGTTTTATAAAAATAAAATTCAATAGCTCCAGCAATAATTGCTAAAGATAAAATAGTTAAAAATTCTATAGCAAGAAACCTTTGGATTTTAGCAACAAAAGGAGGGGGCGATTTGTGAGCCATTAATCTATATGACTGGCAGAAATTGTATTTACAACTTGACCAATTATATACACTTCATCTGCTTTTGCTGTTATTGTATTATATGAAATATTATCAGAACGAAGCAAAATATGATTTCCTAAATCTTCTAATCTTTTTACATATACTTCATCATTGTATCTAACTACATAAACACAAGCTTTATTTAATTTTTTCTTTGATAAATCTATAAAAATTATTGAATTTGGTTTGATATTTGGCGACATTGAATCTCCATCAACTTTTAGTGCATTTAATTTTGAGCCTTTTACTATTCCTTTTGGTAAAACCAAAAAATCAGGTTTATGATTTTCATCATTGTTATAACCATTTCCAGCACTTGCTTTTATATCTGAATAGTAAGGTATGCACATATTATCATCAGTAACATATTCTTTTAAATTATAGTTTTGTACAACTTTTGCAATTTTTTTAGTTTCATTATTATGAATAGGAAGATCACCACCAAATATCCAATTCAAATTAATATTATCTTTTGTAGCTAATTCTATAAATTGATGATATAGAGCATTTGTATAATGTTTTTGTTTACTTTGCTCTATTGATTTTTCTAATATCTTTTTTTTAATTGGATTTGTTTCACATTTAATAGCTTCTAATTTATTAAAATCTTCTTTAGCTTTTCTTTGATTGTCATAAAAAGTATTTTTTGGCATGGATAATAAATCAGCAGTCTCAGCCATAGAGTTACAACCATATAAATCTTGAACTCTGACTAAAGCTTCATAAATAGTCGACATTTTTTAATCCTTTGTAATAATGTTTTTTATTGTACCATAATAACATAAAATAAACGGTAAATCGGTTATTTTATGTAAAAAAGTTATAGAGATTTAATTGTTTTAACAACTTTTACCATAAGGACAAAATGACCTTATGGAGTTGGGCATAATGACCTTATGGAGTTGGGCATAATGACCTT
>JAOZVJ010000018.1:1911-11945 GCA_029938215.1 Arcobacteraceae bacterium
TGACCTTATGGAGTTGGGCATAATGACCTTATGGAGTTGGGCATAATGACCTTATCTACATAAGGACAAATTGACCTTATCTAAACAGAAGATTACCAAAAGACTACACAATAGAATACATATTGAAAAACTAATTATATTTTAATTGCTTTTATATCTTTGAATTAACAAAGAATTAAGCTTTATAATCATATTATTTTATCAAGTTAATAATTTGGAGAAACAAATGACAAAAAAATTTGAAGAATTTAATGCTAAATTTAAATTTTTATTTGCACTTGAAAAAGATACAGAGGTTGCAAGAGCATTAAATATACCTGATACAAGTTTTGCATCAATGAAAAGACATAACAATATACCATATGATAAGGTTATTAAATATTGTGAAGAAAAGTGTGTGGATCTAAATTGGATAATAAATCTAAAATAGAATTTAAATTAATTGAATTATTTAATAGAAAAAACATCATTAACAATAGAACCAGCCCTTGCAGTTTCTCTTGGACTAAACGAAGCAATTTTTATTAAACAACTTCATTATTGGCTTAGAAAAACTAAACATAAAAAATCTGATAAAAAGTGGGTATTTAATACTATGGTTCAATGGCAAGAGCAAATGCCTTTTTTTTCTCTTAAAACAATTCAGAGAATAATACAAAATCTTAAAAAAGACAAATGGATATTTGTAGAAAAGTTGGATAAAAACAAATTAAATAAAACCAATTGGTATAGTATAAATTATGAAAAAATCCATGAATTAAAAGAAAAAACGAAAATTTCTCAAATTCCAAATCCTATAGGCAAAAATACTACTGAAAAATTACTGAAAAAAAATCCAAATGAGGGGGTAAAAAATGAAGAGTTATTTGATGAATTTTGGAGTATTTATCCAAGGAAATATCAAAAAGCTGTAGTTTTAAAAATATTTAATAAATTGAGCGAACAAGATAAAAAATTAGCAATTTATAGTGCGGAGAAATATAGGGATAGTATTGATGGAGTTGAAAATAAATATATTAAAACACCTAGAAAATGGCTTGAAGAAAAGGTATATGAGGATTATAGGGGAAAAACTATAACTCAAAGCAATAATCAAAATAATAAATTGAATGAAATATTAGCAAATAAAATAAATAATTTAATTGAGATAAAAAAGACAAGCGAAAACTTAATTTACGAAGAAAAAAATCCAAATGAGGTGGGCGATTTGTTTAATGAAGCTGAAAAAAATAAATTAAAATTTATAGGAATGAGCCTAGAAGAATATGTAGAGACTGAATTTAAAAAAGGTCAGATATTGAAATTATTAAAGGGATATTAAGGTGTTAGAAAATTTATCAAATGAAGAATTAGAGCGAAATTTTTTAAGTTCTATTATAAAAACTAATGGATTTACGGAAATTGCAGAAATGATAAAAATAGATCATTTTACGCAAGAGGGGCATAAAAATATTTTAAAAGCGATACAAAATCTTGAAGAAAAAAATAGAGATTTGAATATTGTAGTAGTTGGAGAAGAACTTAAAAAAATAGAGCCTGAACATTTGGTGTTTTTAAAACTTATTGGTGCAGAAGTGCCAACAACTGACTTAAAAATAACCGCTATGGAGCTTATAGAGTGGCATAATAAAAGAGATTTGTATCGGCTAAGTATAAAAATACAAGAAGAATTAAATATGAAAAAAAGCAGTTCAGCAATTATAAAAATAGCTGAAGATGTGACACAAAACTTAGATATAGCCGTAGGAAGTCGTGCTAAAACTTACAGATGGTGGGAAGATAAAATTAAAAATGAAGAGCCAATACCAATTTTTCAAACTGGAGTAAGTTTTATAGATGATTATTTAAAGGGTGGAGTGACTGCTGGTCAATTAATTTTAGTTATGGGAGACCCTGAAGCTGGTAAAACCATTTTATCAACACAAATTTTACATAGTGTTTCAAGCGGATTTCCAACGCTATTTTTTCCTTTTGAGTTTACTGTAAGAGATTATGTTTTAAATAATATGAAAAGAAAAAAAAATATTAATAAGGATAATCTAATAATTGTAAATGATGGCTTTGATATTAGTGATATAGCTAGAGAGATTAAAATATTTGCCAAACAAGGTGGGCGATTTGTTTGTATTGACTCACAGATGAGGGTTGAAAATGTTGAGAATAAAGGTACAGCAGAGCAGATGGAATCTGAAAAATTTAGTAAATTAGCAAAGTTAGCACATAATTTAGAATTAGTAATTATACTTATTGCACAGCAAGGCAAAGAAGATGCAAAAGGTGGTACACATTCACCAATGGGAACTAAAAAAGGTGCTCATGAAGCAAGTCAAATTTGGTTTTTGCATAAATTAAAGCCAAAATACTTAGATGGAAGTGATGAAGATGAAAATGCACATAAAAGATTATTAGAAGTATCAAAAAATAAACAAAATGGTAGACACTTTAAAACAGAGATTTCATTAAATCCAATATTATTAGAATTTCATAGAAAATACAAAAAAAAGGAGACGCTCCAGTTCCGATAAAAGTGACAGAATTTAAAAGTGATGATAAATTAATCAATGTTGAAATGCCCAACAATGGATTGTTATGATTGTGTAATATTACAAACATAAAAAACTAAAATAAGAATTAATAAGGAAAAAGATATGACAACTAAAGAAAAAAAGAAATTGCGAGAAAAAAGAAAAAAAAGAATTTTAAACACAAAAAAAAATGATACGGAAGAAATTTAAATGTGTTTTGAAATGGTATTAGCAGAATTATTAGAAAAAATAGAAAAGGATAAAAATGTTTAATAAAGTAATTATGATAGGAAATTTAACAAGAAATATAGAAATAAAATATCTTACATCAGGAGCTGCCATTGCAAAAAGTGCGATAGCTACAAGTCATAAATATAAAACACAAGCTGGAGAGCAAAAAGAGGAAGTTTGTTTTTTAGATTTTGATGTATTTGGAAAACAAGCTGAAATATTAAATCAATATGTAAAAAAAGGTTCAAAAGTAATGCTTGAGGGCAGATTGATTTTAAATAAATGGACAGCACAAGATGGAACAAACAGAAGTAATCATACATTAAGAGTTGAAACTTTTAAATTTTTAGACAGTAAACCACAAGAGCAAACTAATGGACAGCAACAATAATACTAACAGGAGGATAAAGTGGAAGATATTATCATTCAAATTATTATATCTATTTTTGTATATTTAATATTCTTTGGAGTATATGCATATTATGCAGAAAAAAATGTAGAAAAAAAGAAAACTCCTTTTAAAAAAAACGAATCTCAAAAAAAAGATAATTATTATGCTTGATATTGACATTCATGAACAGCAAAAAATTAAAGTTGCTAAAATAAAAGAAAAAAAAGAACTTCAAGCTAGGGTTGAAAAAGCCAAGATAAGAAAAGGTGGGTATCAAGGTTTTAGATTATATATTCTTGGAGTTTTTAGAGAGGTGTATGATAGAAAGTTTGAGGAGTTTTGGTATCACGAACTAATCATAAGAATCTTATGGAATGTGATAGAGGGGAAAGAAAATAGAGTTATTATTGAACTTGCTCCAAGATTTGCTAAAACTGAAATCTCAGTTAGACAATTTTTATCTTATGCTCAAGGTATAGTCACATTTATTAAAAATCAATATTTTACTTATGGTGCAGATTTAACTGAAGATACAAGTGTAGATGTAAAAACTATTATGAAAAGCGAATATTATAAAGCTTTATTTCCAAAAAAGAAGTTTAGTGATGATCAAAATAAAAAAGCAAATTGGAAGCTAAAAGATGGAAGCGAATATTATGGTACTTCTATTGGTGGAGCTGCTACTGGAAAGGGATCAAATATCACAGTTATAGATGATCCACTTAAAGCTCATGACTCAGATAGTAAGGCTGAAAAAGATAATGCATGGAAATTTATAGGTAACTCAGTATTCACAAGACTTGAAAATGGCGGTGCTGTTATTCAGATTATGCAAAGATTGGCTCAAGATGACCCAACTGGAAGATTTATAGAAGAGCAAGGTATTAAAAATCATATCGGTGGTAATCTTGAAACAGAAGATGGAGTGTGGACATTAATAACTTTACCATTTATTACAGAAGAAGATATTACATACAAATATGAAGATTTTGTTTATCATAGACCAGCTGGAGAAATACTTCCTAATAGAAATTATAAAACCCTAGAGGAGATAGAATTACTAAAAAAAAGTGTCTCAAAAAAAGAGTTTGAAAAACAATACAATCAAAATGTATCAGTAAGCGAGACAGGACATTTTAAAAAAGAAGACATAAAAGATATTTCAGATATTGATTTACCTGAACAAAATGAATATATTATTGTCGATAATGCGGAGAGTTTATCTGATACTGCAGATGATAGAGCAATAGCTGTTGAGGGTTGGAGCATAGATGATGATGAGATAGAACAAATTGTAATTATGGATGGTAAAAGGGGTAAATGGGATGTCTATGGAGTTGCTGCTCGTATAATTGAACTTATGATTAAGTTTCCTGACGCACCCGTTTACATTGAAGAAGCTGGTGGTGGTATAACTTTAATTGTGGTACTTAAAAAAGAGATTTTAAAAGTAAATACAAAACTAAGGGCTAAAAATAAAAAGCCATTAAATAATGGAATAAATGGATATAAACCACCAAATCAGATAAGCAAACAAGCCAAAATCAAAGATTATATGACAGTACCACATGAACAGCATTGTATCAAGATACATAAGAATTGCGATACAGATTTTAGGAATCAATATACAAAAGAACTTCTTAGATTTGATCCAAGTAAAAAACATCAAACTGATAACTGTATTGATGCAGTTAGCTCAGGGTGGCTTTTTGCAGTTCCAAAGAAAACAATTATAAAAATAGTAAAAAAACAGAGTCGAAGAGCTAAGAAAAAAAGAGGAATAAAATGGAGGAGTTGTTGAGATGGCAGTAGACCAAACATTAAAGCTTGAAATAAGAGCAGTTTATGAATCAAATAGTCTAAGTGTAAAAAAGGTTCTTGAGAGGTTTCCTCAAAGTGATGTATCTCCAAAGACTGTTGAAAGTTGGGTTAAAAAAGAAAAGTGGATTAAAAATCGTTTCGTTAACGAAAAAGAAGCTATTGATAAGTTGGTGGAACAAACATTACCACTTGCAGATGCAAAAGAAGTTGTTAAAGCAAAATTAGTTGATGATAAAGATGGAAATATAATGCCACCAGAAGAAAAAGACCAATATGCTGGATTAGTTGGCAGAGAACTTGCATATAAGGTATTACATCAAAATCAATTACAAGTGATGATGGCTGAAAACTTGGTGCGAAGTGAACGGTACGCAGTCAATGCCCGAAATATAGGTACAGTAGCAACACATCACAATTTATTAACAACTACATTTAAAACTTTATACGGAGAGATAAAACATATCACACCGTATAATCCAGATGCCGAAATTTATACAGATGAAGAACTTGATGATAAAACTATTGAAGAATTGGATAAATTACTGGAGTAAAATATGACACAAAATTCTAAACATTATGGAAAAAGAACCTGTATGTATGATGACAATCCGCATAGGAGAGTTGTATGTCCTGATTGGACCTTTACACAAGGATTTAAGAAAAGAATTGAAGATAATGCAAAAAAAAATGAAGTAAGTAAATCTAAATATTTTGAAACAGTTATTCAAAATTTCTTTATACTTGAAAATCCGAATATGATGATAACCGGCAAACATTCTTATAATCCATGTGAAAAAAGCACAGAAAGAATTAGAATGACTTTGCATCCTGAAGTGATAAAATTAATTAAAGAATATTCACAAATATTAAATACAAGTTCAAGTAAATATTTAACAAATTTATTTTTAATGTATGAAACTAAATATGGAAGTGAAATACAACTAAAAAATTTAATAATGTATATTCAAAACTAAAGAATAGCGATTTTGCAAAGCAAAAAGTTTCCTTGAAAAATAGTACCAACTGAAATAAAACTAATTACCCCCATAGTTTCTTTTTAATAATTTATTTACAATTTGACAAACTTAAATCATATGAAAGGGAATTTAATGGCAGATGAATCAAACGGACAAGCTCCTGAAGAAACAAATCAATCATCAGGCAATACGAATGATGGAACAGATAACAATCAAAATGTAGATGAAACAGAAGTTGAAAAGGGCATTATGGCAGATGAAGCAAGATATGCTGTAATGGAAGAAGATTATAATAAATTGGCAGACAATATGCATGATGACTTTGAATCTACACTTGAAACAAATCCAAACACTTTATTTAGTGAAGAAGAGCTAGAAGTTTTATCTAGTGACTCAAATATCGCTAATAAAAATAAAATGCTTAGAGATAGATTTGAAAAATATAGAGATGAAAAATTAAATCTAAAAAAAGATGAAATGGATGATTTTAATAAAGAACTGCAAGGTAGAAAAGGTCAGCTTGATATTTTATCGCAGTCAAATAAATTTTCTAAAGAAAATCCTGATGTTGATATGGATGCATTAGCTGATTTTATTCAAGGTGACTTAACGCCAAATCAAAAAGCAAACTTTTTAAAAGTAGCAGAATCCAAAGCTGATTTTTTAAAATTAGCTCACGAAGAGTATACGAAACAAAATCCAAGTGGAAACAAGGATGATAATTTGCCACCTGACTTAAGTGGTGTAAATGGTGCATCAGGAAATGGAAATCAGAGTACTGAAATGGAAAGAGAAGATTACCTTAAAAGCATAGGTATTGGTAGATAATAGTAATTATCAAAAAATTTAAATTTAAAACAAGGAAAAAAAATGGCAACATGGGCGGAAACAGATCCACAAGTACTTTTAAAGTATGGAAGAACAGTTACAAGTAAATCAACAGAAATAAACTTTTGGAATAAGTTTATGAACAATGATGAGGGTGCAGTTATTATGACTGACCTTAGAACTGAAACACCAACCGAAGAGGGCGGTACAGTTAGAGTCTATTTTAGAGATGAGATTGATGGAGATGGTATCACAGGAAATCAAGATTTTGATGACAATCTAGGAACTCAACAAACTTTATTTCAAGATGTAGATTATGGTATCTTTGGAATGGGTTTAAAATCTAAAGCTAAAAAACTTGAATCTAAAATGGCAACAGAAGCATTTAGAAGTAAAACTCATAAAGATTTACCAAAATGGTTGGGTAAAAGAGATGATAAGATTATCACAGCAAAATTAACAGCAGGAGCTACCAATATTGTAGCTTGTAGTGCTGCAACTGGCACATGGGAAAATAATGTTACAACTTCAATTGTAGAGGGAGATAGATTTTCAACTGCTGCAATTGTTGAAGCTAAGAAAAGAGCTAAAAACGGTGTAGATGGTGCTGGAGATGCCCACCCAATAGTTGAACCATTTGTTGTAAAAACAGTTGATAAAATGGGTATTGTTGATTATATTGAATATCACTTATTGGTTATTGGTCAAAATGCAGCAGAACAACTTGGAGAAGATCCTCTATGGATTGAAGCTCAAAAATTTGCAGCAGAAAGAGGACAGGATAACGCATTGTTTACTGGAGCATTTGGTATTTATAAAGGTGTTGTTGTATTTGAAAGAAGCAATTGGAGTGCAAGAAAAGCTGGTATTATGACATCTGATATTGCTGAATTTAAAGTTGTTGTAGATGGAGTAACAGTTACATATGCAACAGGAATTGACAGTTATGCTGGTGCAACTGGTATTAAAACAGAGATTAATTTATTTTTAGGTGCGACTGCTGGTATTAAACCTTTTGATGAGGGATTTGATTATTATGAAGAAGATTTAGAGGGTGGTAGAAAACTTAAAATTGGTGCAGATAGAGGCACTGGATTTAGTAAAACAAAATTTATTGGTAAAACTGCAGAACAAAAAGCTTCTGAATATCACAATAAAGATTTTGGAATGATAGCAATTGTTAATTCTGTAGTGTAGGTGTAAAATGAAAAAGTTAGTTATTCATACACCAAAACTTGCAGCTGTAAGATTTGTTGGTGCGTTTGATAAAAAACTTTTTGAGGTGGGAGCTAAGAAGCTTCCTATCCTTAAAAAAGATGATGACAATGTAGTAATAGTAACAGAGCTAGAAGCTTCTTTATTTGCAAGAACTCCGCATTTTGAAGCTGTTGATATTGATGCACTTTTCGTGAACGAAAATGATAGTCATAATGTAACAGATACAGAACTTCCAGTTCCATGTGACAACATAGAACAATTTATCAAAACAGCAATTATTGATGTTCTTGGTAGATATGAGAATGGAGACTATCAAGTATGCAATGTTGGAAATCAAACAGACAACTGGAGAGTTCCAAAAGATGTATTTGAATCTACTTATGAGAGTAATGAGATTGTAGGTAATTTTGCTTCTGATAAGAATCAAGAACTATCACCTCTAAAAGAATTGTCTACATTTGAAGATGATAAAGAAGAGCTTGAAACTTATGGAAAATTATTTGGTATTAACCTTGATAAAAGATATGCGATTGAAGATATGTATTCTGTTTTAGTATCACATACTTTAAAAGATGTTGAAGTTAAAGATTTAACAGAAGAACAGGATGAGTATAAACTTCCATTTGCTGAAGATATAGACACTTTAGATTTGGATGCAGTGAAACTTGCTTGTGATCATGTAAATATCACAAAAGGTAATAAAGGTATTGATAAATTAAAAGCATTGTTGCTTCCATACTTGCCAAAAAAAGAGCAGTAGATGAAAGTAAACGATATCATCTTAAGCATGAGAAGCAGACTAAATGATACTGTTTCTACTAAATATAGATGGGGCGATGAAGAGTTGATTGATATGATTAACTCTTCTCTTTCTAATCTCTCAAGAGAATTATTTTTATTTACACATAAAGAAATGTATGAAGTAAAAGAAGATGAAAATAGATATAAATTGCCACATAATTGTTTAAGAGTAATATCTGTAAATATAGATAAACAACCAGCTACAATAAAGAGCTTTGAATGGATGAGCCAAAACAAACACTTAATAGATGATGATGATTTTCTAGTTTGTATGGATGAGCAGAGCTTTTTCTTGTATCCTGAGAATATGCTAAAGGTAGGAACAAAAATAGAATTAAATTATAATTTTATAGAACAGATACTTTTAAAGACAGATAACATTCCTATTTCATTAATGGCAAAAAATGCACTTTTGTTTTATTGCATGCATTTAGCACTCCAAATTAATACAAGTGATAAAAACAGAGATAGATCAACACATTATATGAAGTTATATGATAAAGAGATAACACAATTAAGAGAATTATATTATAAAAATAGACACTCAAAAAAATTAAGAAGCAAATTTATAAAGGTTTAAAATGGCAGTTACACTAGATGATTTAATAAATAATATTGCAACATTATCACAAAATATAAACGATAATGTTTTTATCCAAAATGCAAGAGAATCCGTAAAAATTGGTCTTGAAGCTTATGCCGTAGAAGAAGATGAAAAAGCAAAGATTTATGCTGGTTTTGAACAACAACTAGCCGCTGGAGTAATGGAACAAATAATGACAATAGCAAAAGAGCTTCCTACCATTACAGCACAAGAAGCTGTTGTAGTAGAACAAAAAAATTTATTAGTAGAGCAGATAGAAACAGAAAAAGAAAAGTTGGATTTAATAGAAGAGCAAATTAAAACTGAAAAGTATAGGCATAGAGATTTAAGAGCTTCTGTAATGATAAAAAATCAAAATGGGATTACTTCTAAACAACAAGGTAAATTTGAAGAAGCAAGAAGATATATAGCAATAAAAGCAAACGAGCAAAATATGCATTTAAAAAAGACAGATTATAAGGTGCAACAATTAGATGCAATTGCAACAGATAATGATTATATTTTAACCTCTGAACAAATAGCAGATACAAAAGAGACAATAGACAATCTACCAACAGAAGCTATATCATACACAACGGAAATAACTGGAACTATTGATGTTATCCCAACAACAGAAATCTCATAAAAAAGAGATAGAA
>JAOZVJ010000018.1:12045-15496 GCA_029938215.1 Arcobacteraceae bacterium
ACTGGAACTATTGATGTTATCCCAACAACAGAAATCTCATAAAAAAGAGATAGAAGATTTTATACTCTTATATAATAAAGAATATGAGAGTATAAACACTAAAGAGACTATAGATTATATCTTAGAGCATAATCATTTTACTTTTGATGGTGGAGTATTTGTATATTTAGAATTTGAAAATCATATTTATAATAGCTTATTGCTTTTTGATGTAAAACAAGTTAAAAACCCAATTACTGCATACAAACAATTTAAAAAATTAATTAAAAATTTCAATAAGCCAGTATTTGTAACAGATGTCCGAAAAGAATTTAGAAAGATGGCAGTTCAAACAACTAGAGCAAATATTTATAGGTGGAAAAATTGAATTTATTTAAATTTTGGTTTTTAATTTGCGACACTAGGTGTTGGTGTGGAAGTCCAATTCAAATTATAACTGATCCTATTGGAGATTTAATTGGAGATGTAGTTGATGTAATAGAAGATACTGTTGAAGATACTGTTGATATTTTAGAAGAAGCTGTAGATTTGATTGAAAATACTGCAGAGGGGATACTTGACAATGCAGAAATGATGATACACGGTACAATTACGCTTGATTGGACTGAGTTTAGAGATGGTACACTAAATCAAATTGAAACAGCGGCTTATTTGATAGCAATAGCAAGTGGAGACCCTCTACTTGTAGCAAGTGGAGTCGCTGCTCTTGATGGGAAATATAACAATGGACAGCTAACACACAAAGTAGTGCAAATGGCGGCACACTTGGAAACTGGAATACTAGGAACAGAAGTAATATCCAGAAATGCTGATTATATAGAAATGGGCATAATACTCGCAGGTAGTATATATGCTGGAATGAAATGCTTTTCATATTTATCTGAATTAGCTGGAATTAAATCATATTTAGCAACTTGGAGCATTGCGATGGGATTAAATAGCTCATATGAAGCTTATAAACAATATGAGTATTGGAAAGGTTATTATCAAGAGAAAATGGCGGAATATCAAGCTTGGATAGATAAACAATTAGCCATAGCAGAACAGATGAAAGTGCAATGGTTTGAAATATATGGCGATGTTATGAATTCCGAAGTTTTATATGAAGCAATGGCTGGAGGATATCTTTTTAATGCTGGTGCAGGAAGTGATGAATATAGTGTAAGCTCAATTCATGAGCAAGGAGCATTGATATTGTCAATTGATACACAAAGAGATATGGAATTAGATAGACAGATGTATGATATTTCAGACAATGATTACATAAAAACAGGATTAAAAAATATAGAACCAAAAGCCATAGGATGGGCTTAAAATTTAAAATAAGGATATTAAAATGAGTGAAAGCGTATTTGGAACAGTAAAAACAACTCCAGTGACAGCAAGTGATGTATTTGCAAACGGAATAGGTGCAGATGGAACATCATTTATGCCAAGTGGAAATACGGCAAGTTTTCAAGGTGGTTGGCAAAACAAGATAAACAATATGAAATTCAACAATCAACCTAGTAAAGGTTTTAACTTTGGAGAGATGTTTAGTGGAAAAAATCTTGGCGGAACTTTACAAGCAATAGGTGCAATTGGTGGAGCTTTAGCCTCTGTATATGGGGTTCATGAACAAAAGAAATTTAACAAAGATATGCTTGGTATGGAAAAGAATAGAGTTGCAAGAGAAACAAAAAGACAAGATGATAAACAAGCTAAGTATGAAGCTGTGTGGGCGACAGGTTGATAAAATAAACTTTTATGTAGAATTTTGATACTATTATTTTACAAATAAACAAAAAGTATATAAACAGAATAATAGCTGTAAAAGGATTGATGAGTGAAAAATAAATGATAGTTATATTTAGAATTTTATCATATTTATCGTTAATAATATTTTTTACAGGTTGTAATTATGGCAAAACAATGTTTGTAAAACATAATTTTAATCAATTTGAGAAGATACAACAAAATAAAGATAAAGCAACGATATATTTTATTAATCATTATTCTAAATGGGAAGCAATAAGAAAAGATTATGCTTTTTTTGTAAGTAAAGAAAAAAATGGAATCAGAGCAAGTGATATAAAAGCTATTATAAAAGAAACTCAGTATGTTAAATTTGAAATTAATGAGGGAAAATATACGGTGGCAGTTGCTACAATAAGTAATGGGATAAAACCTTTGTTTGGAGATAGAGCAATAACTGGACATTTTTATTTTTTTAAAAAAAATAAAACATACTTTTTTAAAGCAAAGACAAAAACTGATTTTAAATTTTGGATGAATTTATTGTTTCAGCCATCTTTTTATGCAGGATCAAATGGCATAATCCCAATACCAACAAACATAGAAGATCCATATATCGAATTAAAAAAGATAAAGAAAGATGAGGCTATTTTAAAAATAAAAGAGCTTCATAATTTATCTACAATATTTGGAAGAAGATTTTATCCTCTAAATGGTACAGTGTATAAATAAAACAATGAATCATATTACCAAAACTTACATATAATAAAAATAATCTAAGAGAGCAACTGCTCTAAATAAATTACCCCCATAGTTTCTTTTTACAGTTTCTTATAATATCACATTATGAGAACTGTAAACGGAAATATAACTTTATTAATAGATGAATCATATAGAGAAAAAAAGCTTCAATTTATACTTTGTGACAAATATGGTAATGCTTTAAATGCAATTGATGTAAATGGACAAATAGCTACAAGAAAAACTACAACTACAGATGCAAGTGGAGACTTTACCATTACATTGTATGAAACAGAGCAATCAGAGATACCAATGTTTTACAAGATGAAATTTACTGAAAACGAAGATATAGAAGATATTAAATTGTTTATACAAAAAGGTACTGAACCAATAAATTTTTTAAAATTATTGTTTCCTATGCCTGATTTTAAAATGTTTTATGAAGATATAAATGGAACAATTGTGTTTAAAGATTTTGTAACAGATATTTTTGAGAGATTTTTCGTTAACGAAAATATATTTATAAATAATGATGAAAATAACCTGTTGCAAGAATTTGTTAAATACGCAGATGGAATTAGAGATAGTGAAATAATGAAATTGCTAGACAAATACCTAGCAACCATAGGAGTGAAATAATGGAAGAAGAAGAAGAAGGTTTTATAATAAATGTAAATAAAATAGCTTTAGCACTTGATGGAGTAAGCATTGCGTTGCAACAAATAAGTGAGAAAAATGAAGAGATTAAAAATCTTTCTATTGAAGTAGTACAATTAGATGTTAATCAGGAAGCTACAGTTAATTATGATGTTTCGACTGGAAAGATGACATTTGGTATTTCTAAAGGTATCAAAGGAGATATTGGAAACCAAGGAAACCAAGGAGACCAAGGTCCTAAAGGAGACACTGGAGATACTGGAAACCAAGGTCCTAAAGGAGACACTGGAGATACTGGAAACCAAGGTCCTAAAGGAGA
>JAOZVJ010000018.1:15596-22852 GCA_029938215.1 Arcobacteraceae bacterium
ACCAAGGTCCTAAAGGAGACACTGGAGATACTGGAAACCAAGGTCCTAAAGGAGACACTGGAGATACTGGAAACCAAGGTCTTAAAGGAGATAGAGGAGAATCTTTTGAAGTTGATGCAACTGGAACATTAATAAATAAAAGCAATTACGATGAAGCAAATCAGGGATTTGCATATCTTAGCTTGGATGAATCACCAACAAAAGTATATTTTAAGAAGAGCAATACAGTTGCAGATTGGACAGAGGGTGTGCCGTTTGGAAAAGGAGATACTGGAAATATTGGAGATACTGGAGCAGATGGTGTTGGTATTTCTAATGTCAATAGAACTGCTGGAGATGGTAGTGCTGGAAGCACTGATACTTATACTATTACATTAACAGATAATACAACTAAAACTTTTACAGTTACACATGGTAGCGACTTGACAAACAGTCAAATTATAAATGACACAGCTTCATCTACCAACACTGCTTATTCATCTTCAAAGATGGATGATTTAATGTTGGATATTGAGTTGGGTATTCCAACTTAATATACATTTGTAGATAGTAATTAAAATAAAAAAGGAGAAAAGATGGCAACAAAAAGTGAAGTTGATCAAGCATTAATTGAAAGAATTAATGATTTGATAGCAACTGGAGATGCAAAAGCTTTAGTTTATTTAGCAAAAGCTTTAGAGGGTACTGGTGATGGCACAACAGTACAAAATCTATTAACTGCTCAAGGTGATATGATAATTAGAGGTGCAACTGGATTAGAAGTTATTAAGATAGCTGATATGCTAGCACCTTATCAAGATGTATTAGAAAGTGGTGTTAATATCAAAACTATAAATGGTATAAATCTGCTAGGTGGTGGAAATATTGAGATTGAATCTGGAAGCGGAACAATACTAACTAAACCAAATTACGATGAAGTATTATTTATAAAAGTAAATCCGCATACTTTAAATATTCCTATTGGAACTATCACAGAGTTTACAGAAGTAACAGAAGCTGTGAGTTTAGATTTGGATACTGCTGATTTAGTAGGTAGCACAAAGATTGCTGGAACAGATTATTATGTTTATTCAAAAGCAGATGGTACATTTTATTTAAGTGCTGACAAAACTATAATTGTAGATAGACTTATTGGTGGTTTTCATTATGGTTTAATTCCTGAAGATGAAGCATTAACTGGAAATAAAACAGAAGCTGATATGGTAAATATTAGAGGTATAAACTCTTATTCATTTTGGGACTTAAAATTTAAGGCAATAGCTGGAAATGATGGTATGGTTTTAGTTGGTACTAAGTGGTATGACATCTATTTATTAAATAGTGAACATATTGACAATGGTACTTCAAAAGCAAATGCTACTATTGCAGCTGGAGCAACTGGTTATGGTAGAGCAATACCAAAGATACCATTAGCTTATGGTGGAGATAATACTTTAACATATGGTGCTTTTAAATGGTTTCACGCAACAGAGATAGGAAAATCACATGGTAAAGAGTTAATAAGCTGGGAAGAGTTTATGACAATTGCTTATGGAGTTACAGAGGGTAAATCATCTAGTACAGATGGATATGAAAGTGTAGCTGGTAAAGTTGAACATTACTCTAACTTAACATCTAAGTTTGGTATTGAACAAGCAAGTGGTGTTGAGTATATTTGGGGTGCTGATTTATCAAAAAGAGAAGATGGTGCTGGTTCATGGAAAAATGTACTTGAGGGTCGTGGTCAAATGTACTCTTATGGCACATATAATCAAGTAGCAGTACTACTGGGTGGTGGTCGTGGCTACGGAGTCAATGCAGGTTCTCGGTCTTCGTATTGGAACAACTATGTTTGGTATTCGAGCTGGGACGTTGGTTGTCGGATCGCTTGTGACCACCTGAAACTTGTATAGTGGAGTGGAAACGACACTATGAGTAAATATGATAATAAACTTATAATTATTGAAAAATATACAGAGTTTGTTAATTATATTTATCCTGTGCTTCAAAATGTAGAACGGAAGCATGGGGTACTAAAGAGTGAAACTTTGACTTTAATTTTAAGTCAAGTTGAACTTCTTTATAGAGCTTTAAAGTCTGGCAATATGAAAAGCAGACTATATGAAGTTGATACCAAACTAGCAAGTATAAGATGGCATTTAAGATTTTTAGCTGATGATAAAAGAAAACTTATCTCAAAGAAACAGCTAGGAGTTGCCAGTATTATATTAAGTGAAGTTGGTGGGATATTACAGTCTTGGATTGAAAAAGCTAGGAAATAATATCTCAAAGGGCAAATGAGATAAGCAAAATACAAACAGTACTACTGGGTGGTAATCGTGACAACGGAGTCAATGCAGGTTCTCGGACTTCGAATTGGAACAACTATGTTTGGAATTCGAACTGGAACATTGGTTGTCGGTTCGCTTGTGAGGATAAAATAGGTAATAATGCACTCATCATCAGTTAAGGCTATGGTGGTGCGACCAAAAAATTATGGTCAGCTTGTTTGTCCTACGATAAGTAAATAAATTAAGAGGTCTGTACAACTGGGAGTAATGAAAGTGAAAGCAGAAGACAGCACATTTAAAAAGGTTTAAAATTGGGTAAAAAATATAAAAACTTAATTGATAAAATTGTTGATATTGACAACATAAGAAATGCTTATTTAAAAGCAGTTCGTGGTGGAAATAGATACACAATCGGTCATTTAAAATTCAAGGAAAATCTTGAAGCAAATTTATATAATTTACAACAATCATTAATAAATGGATCATATACACATGGAAGTTATCATACTTTTTTAGTGCATGAACCAAAAGAAAGATTGATTAAATCTTTACCATTTAAAGATAGAGTTGTGCAACATGCAATTAATAATATTTTAGAGCCTATATTTGAAAAGGTATTTTATAGTTTTAGCTTTGCTTGTAGAAAAACAAAAGGTACTCACAATGGTGTCAAAATGACACAATCAAAGATAAGACACTTAGAAAAGCATGGTGCGGTTTATTATTTAAAGATGGATTTTAGCAAGTATTTTCACTCAATAAACAGAGGTGTATTATTTAATGGGATTGAAAACAAAATAAGTGATCCAAAAGTTTTAACACTTCTTAAAAAATTTGGAGATGAAAAAGGTGTAGGTATTCCAATAGGTAATTTACTTAGTCAATTGTTTGCAAATGTATATGGACATATATTTGATAGATTTATAAAAACTAAGCTAAAGGCTAGACATTATTTTAGATATATGGATGATACTGTTATCTTAAGTAACTGTAAAGATGAGCTTATTAGATACCAAAGACAATTAGAGATATTTAGCAGATTATTTATGAAATTAAAATTTAGTAAATGGTTTATAAATAGTATGGCAAAACCTTTAAACTTTTTGGGTTATAGAATTAATGCAAGTTACAAGCTTATCCGTAAGGATAGTGTTGTAAGAGCTAAAAGAAAAATTAAAAAGTATATAGCTTTAAACGAAATAGCGAAACTAAATAAGTTTTTAGCTAGTTGGAGTGGACATCTGCGAAGTGCAGACAGTCACAATTTAATTAGATTTATCAATAAGGAGATGAATTATGCAAGAGCAAGTATTTAATAAAAGACCAATGGTCGATGTTTTGAGTGAGCAATTAGGTAAAAGAGTTGTTATGAGTGGAGATAAATATGTTTATCTTGATGGAAGTGGTGTTGTTGATACAAATAAAGTTGAAATTGCTGTTGAAGAACTGGAAAATGATAGAGTTGAGTGGGAAGCCACACAATATCAAAGAGATAGAGCAGATGAATATAACAAACAAGGTATTACGCAAGAAGCTATTACTTATGCTATGGCTGAAAAAGAAGCTGGAGATGATACTGAATTGAAAAGATTGCTGGATTTAAAAGCACAAGTGAAAATAGATATTCCTAAAACTTAATAAGAAAGAAAAAATATGGAAGATAAAGTTTTAATAATAGAATCTAAAATTGGAAATATGGCAACTGCTATAGAAAGTTTAGCAACAGAAATGCAAAAAATGAGCCTAGCCGTATCAAATCAAGAAGTATTACTTGAAAAAATGGCAAATTTAAAGGATAACACTGATAATTCTATAGATAGACTTCATAAACGAATTGATGAGATGGAAATAACACAACATAGCTTTAGAGAAAAATGCCTAGAAAAGGCAAATGATAAATTAACCATAGCACAAAAAGATGATGAAATAAAAAGAACAGAACTAAAAGCAAATATTAAATCTAACCAAAAAAGAATAGATAAAATTGATGGAATGGTTGTGTGGGGTACAAGAGGAATAATAGGTGCATTAGTTACTGGTGCGATAGGATTACTTTTTTATTTTGTAAGGAATTGAAATGAATAAAAGTGAAATATTAGAAAAATTAAAAGAAAAAAGACAAAAGTGTATTGTATATACAAGAGTTATGGGTTATCACAGACCAGTAGAGAGTTTTAATATTGGGAAGACTGGTGAACACAAACAAAGAAAGCAATTTGTAGAGGGAGCAACAATATGTTAGGAATAGGATCATTATTGACAAGTGCAGGTATAAGTATATTTGAAAACTTGATAAAAGATAACGGGGAAAACTTAGTAAAGGCTGGAATTGAAAAGGTTACTGGAGTCAAACTGGATGGCAAAAAAAACTTAACACAAGAAGATATAGCGACAATCAAAGCTAATAAAAACAAGATTTTAGAAATAGATTTTAAAAAGTTACAACTAGAGCTAGATAGCAAAAAAGAAGATAATAGACATATGGAGCACTATATAAATAAAGATGTCGAGGATAAAACATCTGCAAGAGAAATGTTTAAACACGGCTCAGAACTTCAATCAAAAGTAGCAGACCAAATTATGACACAAACCAAGTGGCAAATACCTCTTTATATGCTTATGAATTTATGTCTTGTAGTTGCTGTTGAAATATATGACTTAAATGCTACAGTAGGAATAGCGGTAGGAAATTTAATAGGTGTTGGTGTAGCTAAAGCTTATCAAGAAAGAGAGCAAGTAGCTTCTTTTTTGTTTGGTTCAATGATAGCAAAAATAAAAAAGGATAAATAGATGATAGATATAACATTTGTAGGGCTTGGAATTTTGACCATAGCAGCTTTTTTGTCTTATGTTTATTTTATATTAAGAGGTAAATAATATGTATGGATTAATCAAAAAAGAGCATTTAGAAAATATAGCAAAAGAAGTATGTGATTGCTTAGGATATGGAAGCAACGGTGCAGCTGATAAACTATTGCTAGAAACTGCTGGAGCAGAAACTGGAAGAGGTACTATTAAAGATACCTCAAAAGGTGCTGGAATGGGTATCTCTCAAATAGATGGCATACCATTTATGGATATAAAAGATAGAGTTAGACAAGAAGATAAAGACAGCATAAAAGAATATTTTGATATTAATATTGAATGGATAGAATGGGAGCATTTAAGATACAATCCATTGCTTTGTATGATATTTACAAGATTGAAATATAAAAAGATACCTGAACCTATACCAAATGATTTAGGCGGTCGTGCTAGATATTGGAAAGAACATTATAATACGAGATTAGGAAAAGGTACTGTTTCACATTATTTGGAGATGAATTATAGATGAACGATAAAAGATTAGCAAGATTAGGAAGAGTAGCTTTTAATAGAACCAAAAGGCTTGATGAATTAATAGCTAAACTTCAAAATACTACTATTGGCACTATTAGTGGAGATATAGATAATATTAAATTAAATATTGATAATTTGTATAGTGCAAATGATATTATTAATACTAAGATTAATTCAATAGCTTCTATATTTGGTGTAACATTCAATACTAATGGAACATTGCTTGATGAAAATTACTCACAACATACTCATACATATACAGATAAAGCGATAACTGACACAGAAGATGGTAGTGGAGAGGAAGAAACTGTTGGGAGAGAAACTGGTGGGGTTGCATAATAATCTAATTTCGTTAACGAAAGAAGCATAAAAAGATAAAACCGAATTAACATTATTTTAAGGTTAATAAGTTTATACTACTCTTATAAATAAAAACGGAGTAACGGATTGTGCTGACAGAAGAAAAAAAACTACTGCTTAACATATTAGCTGAAATTAAAGAATTAAAATTTCTTTTACCAGCTGAAATATCATTGTCAGACATATCTCATATGGTTGGAAAACCAAACAATACTCTTCGCAAATATCTTATTTCCAATTTTGAACCTGAAGTCGATTATCAGAAAAAAGATGGTAAGCTTTATGTGAAACAAGATGTGGTGCTTTGTATGAGGAGACATTATGCAAAGTAAAGGAAATGGTTGGGTAATACCTAACAAAAAAAATAAAGATACTAATATATGGGAAGCTGGAAATGTAATCTATGTAATAGGAACAGTTGATGGAATATCATACAGGAAATCAACTAAAAAAGCAGCAACAAGATTAAACATAGCATGGATAAAGAAAAATGCTAGAGATGTTCTTTTAAAACTTATTGATAAAGAGAAACCTGAAAAGAAAACAGACCTTAAGGGGTTTGGTTTAATGGTGCTTGAAACAACAGCAAGAGATAAGAGAAATAATAGCACACAAAAGTGTAAAGTTGGAAATTTTAATAATCACATATTACCATACTTTAAGAATTACAGCTTAAATGATATAAAGACAACCGACATAGAAATATGGCAAAATAAACTTTTGCAGACCAAATCTAGCTCAACAGTTAAAAAATGTAGAGATATCTTAAGTTTGATATTTAAGAAAGCTCAAGCAGATGACCTTGTGGCTAAAAATTATGTAGATTTTGCAGATAATATAACAGTTGTTAGTAAGAAGAGAATACCTTATACAAAAGAAGAGCTAAGACTTATGATAGAACATAGCAGCGGCTGGTTTAAAGTATTCTTGACATTAGTATTTAGTACAGGTTTGCGAACTGGAGAAGCAATTGGGCTTCAATGGGAAGATATAGACTTTAATAATGGATTTATTGATTTAAAAAGATCTATTACAAAAAGTGTTATTAGTGATGAAACAGATACTACAAACAAGACCAAAAATCATAGTAGAATTATACCTCTTGATAATACTCTAAGAGATGAACTTATGAAATACTATAAAGATAAAGCAAATGATACTTGGGTATTTGTAAACAAAGATAATACATATTTTTCAGATAGTAAGAGCATAAATAAATATTATTGGAAGCCATTACTAGCAAAGCTTGAAATTGAAGATAGAGACTTATATACAACTAGACATACT
>JAOZVJ010000091.1 GCA_029938215.1 Arcobacteraceae bacterium
TGTCTAAAGGCTATGAGTAAGAAAAAATTTGGTGCTGTTGTAAACATTTCTTCTATAGTTGGAGAGATGGGAAATGCGGGACAGACAAATTATAGTGCTAGTAAAGGTGGAGTCAATACAATGACTAAAGCTTTTGCAAAAGAGGGAAGTGCTAGAGCTATTAGATTTAATGCTGTAACTCCTGGATTTATAAGAACAGATATGACAGATGAATTAAAACCAGAAATAAAAGCAGAATATGAAAAAAATATTCCGCTTAAAAGATTTGGTGAAGCTAATGAAGTTGCAGAAGCTGTAGCGTTTTTATTAAGTGATAATTCAAGTTACATAACAGGAGAGATTTTAAAGGTCAATGGCGGTCTTTATACTTAAATTTAAAAAAACTTGGTATAATACTATGAATTAAAAAAAAAGGATACAAAATGGCATTATTGGATGATGTAAAGAAAGTTGTTGTTGAGCAATTAGATTGTAACGCTGATGAGATTAAAGAAGATTCAAAGTTTATTGAAGATTTGGGTGCTGATTCTCTAGATGTAGTTGAATTGGTTATGGCGCTTGAGGAAGAATTTGATATTGAAATTCCAGATGAAGATGCAGAGGCTATTTTAACAGTTGCAGATGCAATTAAATATATTGAAGATAATAAATAATTAAACTTAAGATAATAAATAAGAGTAGTTTTTTCTACTCTTTTTTTAAGTTAAATAAATCTCATTTAAAATTTGAGATTTATTTAGTATAAAACAAATAAACGGGGTAGAGAATAGTATGCAAAGAGTTGTTGTAACTGGTCTAGGAATGATCAATTCGGTTGGGAATAATGTTGAAGAGTCTTTTAAAGCAATAGTAGATGGCAAGTGCGGAATAGATAAAATCACTTCTTTTGATCCAGAAAAATTTTCTTCTCAAATTGCCGGAGAGGTAAAAGATTTTGATCCTACTGCTATTTTAGGAAGAAAAGAAGCAAAGAAAGCAGATAGATTTATACAGCTTGGCATTCATGCTGCACAAGAAGCTATGCAAGATGCTCAAATAGTAACTGAAAATAAAGTAGATGATAATCTTTCTGATAAGTTTGGTATAGTTGCAGCTTCTGGTATTGGTGGATTGCCTAATATTGAAAAAAATTCAATTATTTGTGAAAACAGAGGTCCTAATAAAATATCTCCATTTTTTATTCCATCTTCATTGGTAAATATGTTAGGCGGTTTTATATCAATTCAGCATAATCTAAAAGGACCAAATATATCAGTTGTAACTGCTTGTGCGGCTGGTACTCATTCACTTTGTGAAGCTTATAAAGTAATAGCTCTTGGCGGAGCAACACATATGCTAGCAATAGGTGCAGAATCTGCAATTTGTGGTGCAGGTGTTGGAGGATTTGCTTCAATGAAAGCATTGAGCACTAGAAATGATGATCCAAAAATTGCCTCAAGACCATTTGACAAAGGTAGAGATGGTTTTATTATGGGTGAAGGTGCTGGAGCTCTTGTGCTAGAATCTCTTGAATCGGCACAAAAAAGAGGGGCAAAAATTTATGCTGAGGTTTTAGGATTTGGAGAAAGTGGTGATGCAAATCATATTACAACTCCAACTCAAGATGGTCCATATAGAGCAATGAAAGCTGCTTATGAAATGGCAAAGAAAAACAATAATGGTGAATTAAAAATTGATTATGTAAATGCGCATGGTACTAGTACGCCAGTAAATGATAAAAATGAAACAGCAGCACTTAAAGAGTTGTTTGGCGGTGTTGAAAATTGTCCTCCAGTAACTTCAACAAAAGGACAAATTGGACATTGTCTTGGAGCTGCTGGGGCTATTGAAGCTGTTATATCTATCAAAGCTATGGAGAATGGAATAATACCTCCAACAATTAATCAAATAGAAGCTGATGAAAATTGTGATTTGGATTATGTTCCAAATAAAGCAAGAACTGCCAAGCTAGATATAGTAATGAGTAATTCATTTGGTTTTGGTGGAACAAATGGTGTAGTTATTTTAAAAAAGTTTAAAAGTTAAGTTTGGAGCATTAGATGGCAACATATTTAGATTTTGAGCAAAATATTAAAAAAATAGAAGATGAAATAATTGTTGCTAAAACAAAAGCAGATGAATACGCTGTAACTATATTAGAAAAAAAATTAGAAGATGAAGTTAAAAATACTTATTCAAATTTATCAGATTTTCAAAAATTAAAATTAGCACGACATCCTGATAGACTTTATGCACTTGATTATATTCGTGGATTAATGACTAATCCTTATGAAATACATGGTGATAGACATTTGGCTGATGATACTGCAATAGTTTGTTATTTAGGATATATTGGTGATCAAAAATGTGTAGTAATTGGTGAACAAAAAGGTAGGGGTGTTAAAAATAAAATTAAAAGAAATTTTGGTATGCCAAATCCTGAAGGTTACAGAAAGGCTTTAAGGGCTGCAAAACTTGCCGAAAAATTTCAAATACCAATTTTATTTTTAGTAGATACTCCTGGTGCTTATCCAGGAATTGGTGCGGAAGAAAGAAGTCAAAGTGAAGCAATTGCTAGAAATTTATTTGAGCTAAGCGATTTAAAAACTATTGTGATATCTATTGTTATTGGAGAAGGCGGAAGCGGTGGTGCTTTAGCTATTTCTGTTGGTGATAAACTAGCGATGATGAGATATAGCATATATAGTGTTATTTCTCCAGAAGGTTGTGCTTCTATTTTGTGGAAAGATCAAACTATGCTAGAAACAGCAACAAATGCTTTAAAAATAACATCTGGAGATTTAAAAGAATTAGACCTTATCGATGATGTAATAAATGAACCATTAATTGGTGCCCATAGAAATAAAGATGATGCCATTAGTGCTTTGGGTTCTTATTTTTTAGAAAAAGTAAATGAAATTAAAAAACTTTCTAATGAAGAAAGATATGAAAAAAGATATGAAAAACTTATGTCTTTAGGAAGTTTTTCATAATATAAATTATAGATTTAATTTTTTAAAAATTTTATCTTTTATTATAAAATACTGTTTATCACAAGCTAAAGACGGGATATTTATATAATTTTCATATTGTTTACCATAATGAAAATGCCCCTCTATTATGATATCTATATTTTTTGAGTAAAAAGTTTTTCTTTTTTTAGCAAATTTTTCAAAATCAGTACATTTATTAAAAATGTTTTTTTCTAAAAGCCAATTATTTATTTTTTTTGTTAGCCAATTGTTTTTATCTATAATATTTAAAAAAACTAAAATCAATTTATTTCTTATTATTTTTGTAAATAAATTGTATTTAAAATTCATAAAAATATCACCATGAGCTAATGCTATTTTTTTATCCTTATAATTACATATAAAAGGCTGTTTTTGTCTTGGAATTACCAAAATATTTGGAAATAATTTTTGAAGATTAAAATCATGATTTCCTTCAAGATATATGATTTCTATTTTTTTAGAAAGTTCATTTATAAAATTTATAATTTCTTTATTTTGTTCTTTAAAGTATGATATTTCATTTGATAAAAAATCAAAAATATCGCCCATCAAAAAAAGTTGATTAGTTTTAATTTCGCCAGATTTAATTTGAAGTAAAAATTGTCTTAGTTCTTGTCTATTTGAATTATAATGAGAATCAGCAACAAATATACTGTCTTCTTTAACAATTTGTTGCAAAGCAATATTCATAACTTTTAATTCCTAAGGAACATAAGCTATTTTTGATATACCAACACCAGCTTCAAATCCACACATCAAATTTGCATTTACAACCGCTTGACTAGAAGCACCTCTAAGAAGATTGTCTATTGAGCTATTTATAAATAATGCATTTCCATTTTGTTCCACGAAAATATCACAAAAATTAGTTCCGCTCGTATCTTTTATGTTTACTGGATTTTCTTTAATTCTTACAAACTCTTCATCTTTGTAAAAATCTTTTAAAACTTTTTTTGCATCACAAATATCTTCAAGTGTTACATAAATACTTACTAGCATACCTCGTGTTACTGGAATTAAACTTGGCACAAAATTAACATTAACTTTTATATCTGTAAGTTCAAAAACTTTTTCATCTATTTCTGGAGAATGTCTGTGTTTCATAGCATTGTAAGCAAACATATTTTCATTTGTATTTACAAAAGCTGTTATATCACTTAATTTTTTACCAGCTCCACTTACACCACTTTTTGCATCTACAAAAATATTTGCTTTTTGATCAAGATATGGAACAAATGGCAATAAAGCAAGTAGGGTTGCAGTTGGATAACATCCAGGATTTGCTACAAGTTTAGTATTTTTAATTTGGTCTTCATAAAATTCAGGAAGTCCGTAAATAGAGTGTTTTAAATTATTTTTATCTTCATGTGGACAATAAAACTTTTCATAAGTTTCAAGTTCTAAGCGATAATCAGCACTTAAATCTATTACTTTAATATTTAAATCTAAAAGTTCTTTCGCAAAACTCATTGAAGCTTTATGTGGAAGTGCCAAAAAGGCAATATCTGCTACTTTTGCTAATTGAGAAGCATTTGCTTTTTTTACATCCATATCAAACACTCCGTCCAAACAAGAATGTAATTGTGAAACAGTTGTATTTCCACTAGAATTTGCTACATAAGTAATATTAAATTGTGGATGATTTATTAATATTTTAATAAGTTCAAGTCCAGTAAATCCACTTGCTCCTACAATTGCCACATTTATCATTTGTTAAAATGCCTTATAGAATATTTCTTCAATTTCAAATTCTCGTGTTCCTCCAGGAAGTTTTGCTATAAATTCTTCACCTTCTTCTCTTCCTAGCAATTGTTTTGCTAAAGGCGAGTTAAATGAAATAAAACCTTTATCAGGATTGCTATTCATAAAACTTACAAGTGTATAAGTTATCTCTTCGTCTGTATTGACATCAATTAGTTTTACAGTAGAACCAAAACTTATTTTTTCATGAGATAAAGTTGATGGGTCAAGGACTACTGCTCTTGTAACCATATCTTCAAACTCTGCTATTCTTTTATTAATACTAGCTTGATCTTCCTTTGCAGCGTGATATTCTGCATTTTCTTTTAAATCCCCAAGCTGTCTTGCTTCATCAATTGCCACTACAATCTTTGGTCGCTGATTTAATTTCATATCACTTAATTCAGCTGTTAATCTATCATAACTATTAGCTGTCATTGGTTCTTTTTGCATTGACAAACTCTCCCTTGATTTTAACTTTTATTTAACTTTTTCTAAATATTCGCCAGTTCTTGTATCGCATTTAATTATTTCGCCCTCAACAATATGAAATGGAATTTGAACAACAGCACCACTTTCTAAAGTAGCAGGTTTTTTACCACCCTGAGAATCACCTTTAAAATTTGGTGGTGTTTCTACAATTTTAAGCTCAACTGTCATTGGTGCTTCTACAGTAATAGCTTCATTATTAAAAAACATCATATCAACATTCATTCCATCGATAATCCATTTTTCAGCTTCACCTACTTGCTCATATGTTAAACCAATTTGATCATAAGTATCTATGTTCATAAACTGTAACATTTCACCATCATCATATAAAAATTGCATAGTTTGTTGTTGCAAATCTGGTGTTTCAAATTTATCACCAGCATGAAAAGTTTTATCTATAGTCTTACCATTTAAAAAATTTCTAATTTTACATCTTACAAATGCAGCACCCTTTCCAGGTTTTACATGCGCATAATCTGTAATTCTATATGGAATTCCATCAACTTCAATTTTAAGACCTTTTTTTAAATCTTTCATACCTAATGCCATATTTATAACTCCCTATTATATTTTTACAAAACAAACAGACTTTGCTGCTTCTAAATTTTCTAATTTTTTAGTAACTTCATCATCAATTTCATTATCTACCAAAATAACTGCTAATGCGCCATTTTTATTGCGACCTAATCTAAAATCTGAAATATTAATTTCATTATCACCTAAAACTTTACCAACTTCGCCTATTACACCAGGAATATCTGAGTTTGTAAATAAAATCATTTTTCCACTTGGTTCTACATCCATAATGAAATTATTTATCTCAATAATTCTTTGTACATCATCATTAAAAATAGTTCCGCTAAGTGTATTTACACCATTTGTTGTTGTAATTTTAATTGATAATTTATTTTTATATCCACTAGTATTTGAAACTTGTTCTGTTTCAAGAGTTATGCCTCTATTTTGTGCTACAAAAGTAGCATTTACATAATTTATTTTTTCATTGCTAAGAGCTGTTGTTAAAGCTCCAACTGTTGCAAATGTACTTAAACTATCTAAATAAGAAGCTATTTCTCCCTCAGCTTCTATTTTAATAGATTTAATTGCTGATTTATCCATTTGTGCTATTAAAAATGCCATTTTTTGAGTAAGTTCTAAATAAGGTTTTACAAATGATGGTATTTTTGTTTCATCTATTGGTAAGTTTAAAGCATGAGGATATCCAATTCCTCTTGCAGCCTCAATTGCATTGTTTGCTGCTTGTGTTGCAATTTTATATTGAGATTCTACTGTATTAGCACCCAAATGAGCTGTTACAATAATATTTGGTAAATCCAAAAGTGGATGATCTATAGCTGGCTCTTTATTAAATACATCAATACCAGCCATCGCTATTTTACCACTTTTTAAATTATTAAAAAGTGCTTCTTCATTATACAATCCACCTCTGGCACAATTAATTAAAATAACACCGTCTTTCATTTTGGCAATTTG
>JAOZVJ010000019.1 GCA_029938215.1 Arcobacteraceae bacterium
ATACTTTATGCCTATGATGTTGTTCTACTATTTCACAATCAAACTCAGATAAAGTTTTGCTTGCTAAAGATACAAGTTTATTTAAAACTGCAACTCCTAAACTCATATTTGTAGCATAAAGAATTGGGACAATTTTACTAGCTTCTAGTAAAAGATTTTTTTGATGTTCTGAAAAACCAGTAGTTGCAATAACCAAAGGCTTACCACTTTTTTCTTTTATTACAGTACTCAATAATTCTTCTGTTGCATTTGGTGCAGAAAAATCAACAGCTACATCACAAGCATCAAGCATAGTTTTCATATCATTTGTTACAACTGCACTATCTGGTAAGCTTTTTTTCAACTCATCAAATACATGTACTGAACCGACACAAGCATTTTCATCATTTTCCAAATCATCAATAAGCAAAGAACCGACTCTGCCTGTGCTTCCTAAAATCCCAACTTTAATCATTTTTTGTCCTTCTCGTTCCCCACTTTCTTGAGTGGGAATGCATATCTTTTTTTATTTTATTTTATATGTTTCCACTCAGGAGAGTGGGAACTAGGGTAACCTTACTGTAAATATCCAATAACAGAAATACCTGCTACTGCTCCATCACCCGCTGCACAAACAACTTGTTTTGGAGCATCTATTCTAATATCACCAGCTGCAAATAATCCATCTATAGAAGTTTTCATTTTCAAATCAACCATCACTTCACCACTATCATTTACATCGCACAAAAACTTTCCATCTTCTTGTATTAAAACTTGATTTAATACATTTCTTCCAACAAACATAAATACACCCAAGACATCTAATGTTTTAATTTCACTACTTTTTTTATCTTTAACAATTATACCAGATACTCCCATAGTATCACCAATAATTTCTTCTGTTGTGTGATTTAGTACTAATTTTATATTATCATATTTTTTCAATTTTTCTACTTCGTTTGGACTTGCTCTAAAAGTATCTCTTCTATGAATTAAATAAACAGTTTTACAAATATTTGCCAAAAATATAGCTTCTTCGATTGCAGTATCTCCGCCACCAACTACCGCAACATCTTTATTTTTATAAAAAAATCCATCACAAGTGGCACATGTACTAACACCCTTGCCAAAAAACTCAGCTTCACCTTTGATTCCAGCAGCTTTTGGAACACTACCTGTTGCTACCAAAACTGATTTTGCTTTTATTTCTGAACTATCATCTAAAATTAATGTAAAAATATCATTATCTTTAGTAACTCTCTTTACTTCGTTCATCTTATGTTCCAAACCAAATCGCTTACATTGTTCTGGCCATTTTTCCATAAGTTCCATACCAGTAACAACTTCAGCTTGTCCTGGATAATTTTCTATCTCACTACTTTGAGTTATTTGTCCTCCAGGAAGACCTTTTTCAAACATAACAACATCTTTTAATCCGCCTCTAGTAGCATAAAGTCCAGCAGTAAGTCCAGCAGGTCCACCGCCAATAATCGCCAAATCTAACATTTATCACCTCGTAAATTTCTTTTAATAAACACAACAAATCAAAAAAAGGCTAGACACTTTAAGTATCTAACCTTTAAATAAAAAATAATTAAATTTTAAAATTATAATAAACTATTGATTTTTTCAGCAAAAGCTTGTTTAGATGCTGCGCCAACCATAGTATCTACAATTTCACCATCTTTTAAAAATACAATAGTAGGTATAGATCTAACTCCAAATTTCATAGCTAAATCTTGTTGTTCATCTGTATTAACTTTACAAACATTTGCTTTTCCTTCAAATTCTTCTGCTAATTCTTCAATAACAGGAGCAATCATTCTACAAGGTCCACACCAAGGAGCCCAGAAATCTACCATAGAAACACCCTCTTTTGTAGTTGCTTCAAAATTATCATTGCTAAGTTCTATATACTTACCCATTCTCTAATCCTTTAAGTTTAAATTTGTGAAATTATACTCTTTTAAAGATTAAACTTTTTTGATTTTAAAAACTTAATTTTTAAAATATTAAAATTTAAAAAATAGCTACTAAGACAATGGAAGTATTATCATAAATTCTGCACCTTTATACAAAATACCATTATATTTATAGTTTTTATTTTTAACTTCTAGTTTCCCATTCATATGTTTAGTTATCATTTCCATACTCATATAAAGCCCGATTCCAGTTCCTTGCTTTTGATGTTTTGTAGTAAAATATGGTTCAAAAATCTTTTGCATAATATCACTCGGTATTCCTCCACCGTTATCTTTGATTTTTATTATTACATTGTTTTTATTTTTATAAATATCAATAAATATCATTTTCTTGTCATTCTTTTTTAATTCAAGTACATCATATGCATTACTTAATAAATTTATAATAACTTGCGACAGTTCATTGTTTAGACCAGTAATTTCTATATTTTGTATATTTTCTATTATTTCAATATTAAGTGTTTTAAATTTTGAGCTAAACAGTTTTAATACTTTTTTGTGTACATCTTCTGTTGAAAATAAAATTTTTTCTTTATTTGGTTTGAAAAAATTTCTAAAATCATTAATGGTTTCAGATAGATACTGAGATGCGTTATTTATAGAATTTAAGGATTCAATTTCTTTTTTTTCATCCAATAAGCCAAAATTTTTTTGCGCTATGATTCCTGTCGCTGCTGTTGATATTACTGAAAGTGGTTGCCTCCATTGATGTGCTATATTTTCAAGCATTTCTCCCATAGCAGCCATTTTTGACTGTTGATGTAAAATTTCTTCTTTTTCTTTTAATTCACTGATTTGTTTTTCAACTTTTTCTTCCAAAGTATTCGCATATTCATTTTGATTTTTTATTATAATTTTAACCATAAGATAAATCGCAAGTAAAAACAAAGTATATATTAAAAAAGCAATTTTTATATCATCATAATATTTATTATTTAATTTTTTTATAATATTTTCTTTTGAAATTTTAATGCTTAGAATTCCTCTTAATTCACCAAATTTATAATCATAGGCTTTTGTATAATTATTTCTAACTGCAGGCATGGCACTTTCTCTTTTTCCATGACATTTTAGACAACTCTTTTTTATGTAAAGTGGTTGAGCATAATAGAATACTGCATTACCTAAAGGTTTAAAATAAAAATTTTCTTTTTTATTTTTATTGAAATAATCTATTACTTTCATTTCAAAAGAATTTGCTTTATTTTTGAAATTTCTTGGTCTATCGGAAACAGTTTTTATTAATGTTTTGTTACTTAAAATCTTTGAAAATTTTTCAGCAATATCTCTTGTGGTTTTAACTGGTAATAAATTTATTGTTTTTTCATCAATATTTATATTGTGACACACAAAAGCATCTTGATATGTTTGTCTAAATGCAACCAATAGTGCAGACAATGATTTTGCTTCTTCTTTTATAATCATATTCTTTAGATGCTTGACACCATTGTATTCTTTGTAAAATTTACCGCATATTACAGCAAAAAGCAATAAAGAAAATATTATGAAAATTTTAGTGTGTCTTTGCAAAAGAACCCTCATATAGAAAATATTTACAATGTTACCATAAAATTATTTTAGTTACTATTATTTTACTTTTTTCATTATGGTACGCAATAATTAATTGTGCCTATGCTACAATACACAAAAAAATTCAAGGGTAATTTATGACATATTTATTTATACATTTAATTCATATTTTTTCAGTATTTATTTATGGTGGTTTTTTAATCACAGACAATTTAATATTAATGAGAATGAAAAATACTTTATCAACAGAAAAATACACAGAAGTTAGAAAATACTTCGCACTTTTTACAAAGCAGTTGGTACCAAAGGCTTTAGTTGTTATAGTTATTAGCGGTGCATATTTAATAACCGTAAATTTTGGAACTATTGAAAATAATAGCTTAAGTAATTTTCAAATTGTACTTAGTATAAAAGCATTTTTAGGTGGTTGGCTTGGGCTTCGTGGAGTTCTTCAGGTATTTTTTGGAATTCAGCCATTAGTATTTACTTCTCATAGATTCCCATTTATTTTAGTTGTAACTATTATTTTTCTTTCTCAACTTATGTTTGCTGCATAAATGGATATTATAACCAATCTTTAAAGTTCGGATTTTTGCTTTTTATAAATGATAAAACATTTTTTCGATAAAATCTCAATAATAATTTAAACAAATGGAAAACAAATGGATATAAGAAAAGAATTTTTAGAATATTTTAAATCTAAACAACACAATGTAACGGACAGTATGTCTCTAGTTCCTGATGACCCAACCTTGATGTTTACAAATGCAGGGATGGTGCAATTTAAAGATATATTTACAGGTGCTGGTTTAGCTCCAAAAAATCCACGAGCTACAAGCTGTCAGCTTTGCCTAAGAGCTGGTGGAAAACACAATGATCTTGAAAATGTGGGCTATACTGCACGACACCATACTCTTTTTGAGATGCTAGGAAACTTTTCTTTTGGAGATTATTTTAAAGAAGATGCTATAAAATATGCTTGGGAATTTATAACTAAAAATTTAAGTCTGCCTATTGAAAAACTTTGGGTTACTATCCATAATAGCGACGATGAGGCTTATGATATTTGGAAAAAATATATTAGCGAAGACAAAATAAAAAGATTTGGCGACAAAGACAATTTTTGGTCTATGGGAGAAACTGGTGCTTGTGGTCCTTGTAGTGAAATATTTTATGATCAAGGCGAAGAAAATTTTAATGGCAAAGAAGATTATCTTGGTGGCGAAGGTGATAGATTTTTAGAGATTTGGAACCTTGTATTTATGCAGTATGAAAGAGATGAAAATGGAAAATTGAATCCATTGCCAAAACCATCTATTGATACTGGTATGGGACTAGAAAGAGTTATAGCTATAAAAGAAGGTGTTCAAAATAACTTTGACAGTAGTCAGTTTAAACCTATGATTGAAAAAATAGCTACTTTATGTGAAATTCGACCAACTTCAAAAACAATAGGAAGCTATAGAGTAATTGCAGACCATGTAAGAGCTGTTTCTTTTATGTTAAGCGAAGGGATACTTTTCGACAAAGAAGGGCGTGGCTATGTCTTGCGAAGAATTTTGCGAAGAGCTGTAAGACATGGTTATTTGCTTGGATTTAGAAAACCTTTTATGGGAAATATTGTTGATACTTTGATTGATATTATTGGCAAACATTATGAGGATTTAAAAGATAAGCAAGAATACATTAAAGAGCAAATATTTCTAGAAGAGGAAAGATTTTTTAAAACTATTGATAATGGTATGAATTTATTCAATGAAGAACTTCCAAATACAAAAGAAAAATTTAGCGGAGAAATTGCTTTTAAACTTTATGATACTTTTGGTTTTCCTCTTGATTTAACGCAAGATATGTTAAGAGAAAATGATAAAGAAGTAGATATAGAAACTTTTGATAAATGCATGAATGAACAAAAAGCAAAAGCAAAAGCATCTTGGAAAGGAAGTGGAGATGCTTCAAAAGAAGGTGATTTTAAAAAGATTTTAGAAACTATTGGTAAAAATGAATTTATAGGATATGAACATACTCAAAGTAGAAGTAAGATAGTCGCACTTTTAGATGAAGATTTTAATCAAGTTGATAATTTGTCAAAAAATTCAATCGGTTGGGTAATGCTTGACAAAACACCATTTTATGCCACAAGTGGCGGACAAGCAGGCGATACAGGTGCTTTAGAAGATGGAGAGCATATAGCAATTATTAAAGAAACTGCTAAATTTTTTGACTTAAATCTTTCAAAGGTTGAAGTTGTAGGTTCTGTTTTAAATGTAGGAGAAGATGTTGAGGCTATAGTTGTACAAAGAGAAGAGATAGAAAAACATCATAGTGCAACTCATTTATTGCAAAGTGCTTTAAAAATTGTTTTGGGAGATACTGTATCACAAGCTGGTAGTTTAAATGATACATCAAGATTAAGATTTGATTTTACATATCCAAAAGCTATGAATGAAAAGCAAATTCAAGAAGTTGAAGATTTGGTTAATTCCATGGTAGCACATAGCATTCATGGAACTGTTGAAGAATTGGCAATCAAAGAAGCCAAAACAAAAGGTGCAATTGCTATGTTTGGCGAAAAATACGGCGATATGGTAAGAGTCGTACAGTTTGGCGATGTTAGTGTTGAATTTTGTGGTGGAACACATGTGAAAAATACGGCAGAAATCGGAAGCTTCTATATTACAAAAGAAAGCGGAGTAAGTGCAGGGGTAAGAAGAATCGAAGCAGTTTGCGGACTTAGTGCAATAGCTTATACAAAATCAATTATAAATAATATGAAAAAAATTGAATCAGAAGTAAAAAATAAAGATGCACTTCTAGGAATCGTTAAATTAAAAGAACAAATAAAACAACTAAAAACAGAATTAACTCAAGCTCATGAAAATGTATCAACACCACTTCAAAAAGAGATTATAAACGATACTAAAGTTGTAGTTGATATAGTTGAAAACGGTGATATTAAAAAATTAGTTGATGATATGAAAAATGGCAATGACAAAATTGCTATCCTTCTTTTGCAGAAAAAAGGAGATAAGGTTCTATTGGTAGCTGGCGTTAAAAATGCAAAAGTCAAAGCAGGTGATTGGATAAAAGCAGTTGCACCAGTTGTAGGTGGTGGCGGTGGCGGTCGCCCTGATTTTGCTCAAGCAGGTGGAAAAGATGCCTCTAAAATAGATGAAGCAAAAATTAAAGCTATGGAATTTTTAAAAGAAAATATATAACTGAAACAGGGTTTTAAAACCCTGTTTATAAATAATCTACAAATTTTTTACAGTCTTTAGTTTAACTCATTATACAAACTATCTCGCTCGATAGGCACAAAACCGCTATTTTTTATCAAACTTACAAATTCATCACAAGCCATACCTTTGGCACTTTTTGCTCCTGATGCACTATTTATTGATTCTTTTTCAATAGTGCCATCCAAATCATTCGCTCCAAATTCTTGAGAAAGCAAAGCAAGTTTAACAGTAGAAGTAACCCAATACGCCTTTAGATTTGGAATATTATCAAGCACCAATCTGCTTATTGCCATAGTTTTTAAAATCTCTTGAGCAGTCAAATAATCTTTAACATTTAAAAAATTATTTTCTCTTTGATAAACTAGAGGAATAAAAGCATTAAAACCATTTGTCTCATCTTGCAAATTTCTTAGTCTTAGCATATGGTCAATTCTATTTTCTCGACTTTCAATATGCCCAAAAAGCATAGTGGCATTACTTTTTTTACCTGCATTGTGCCAAAGTCTATGAATATTAATCCAATCATCACTGCTAACTTTTCCGCCACATATTCTTTTTCTTATCTTTTCATCAAAAATTTCAGCGCCGCCACCTGGCATAGAATCTACTCCATATTCAACCATCTTATTTATAGTATCTTGATGAGTTAGATTATATTGTGTTGCTAAAAAATTAATTTCAGCTGCTGTTAAAGCTTTAACATGAAGTTGTGGATATTTTTCTTTTACTTTTTTAAAGATTTCCAGATACCATTCTAGCCCTGCATCTGGATTGTGAGCAGAAACTATATGCACCTCTTTTATACCGTTTTTGATACTTTTATCAACTGTATCCAAAATCTCTTTATGAGTCATAGTGTAAGGATTTGGATTTTTTCTGCTTGAACTAAAACCACAAAATTGACAAACATCTTTACAAATATTTGTAGGATTTATATGTCTATTTATATTATAATATGTTTTTCTGCCAAACTTTTCTTCTCTTATTTTATTTGCATATTTTCCCAATGTCAATAAATCAAGATCGTATAATTTTAAACCATCTTTAAGATTTAGTCTTTTATTTTCTTCTAATTTTTTGATTAAGTTCATATATAAGCCTAAATGTGATCTAAAATTTTAGTTAAATCTTTTTCTTCTATGATAATATTAGCTTCTTTTTTTAATATATCATGAGCACAAAAAGCAACTTTTTTATCTGCATATTTAAACATACTTCTATCATTTGCACCATCACCAACAACCAAAGTGTCGGCTTTTGTAACTCCTAACAAACCTTGTATTCTCTGAATCATATCACCTTTACTATAATCAAACATCATATCTCCTCCTACAAGCCCTGTAAGAAATCCATTTTTATGGTGTAAAACATTTGAAAAATCAGCATCAATGCCAAGCTTCTCTTTAGCAGGTGTTGTTCCGATTCTAAACCCACCTGAAAAACAGATGACTTTGTAACCTTTTTTTTGCAAAGCAGGAATTATCTCTTTAGCACCTTTCATCAGCGGTAATTTTTTACAAATTTCTTCTGCTTTTGAATATTTTAAACCCTCCAAAAGTGCAACTCTTGTTGTCAAGCTTTCAAAGAAATCAAGCTTACCACTCATCGCCTCTTCCGTAATCTTCGCAACCTTTTCACCTATGCCAATTTCTTGTGCTAGAAAATCAATAGTTTCTCCATCCATCAAAGTCGAATCAAAATCAAATACTGCTAATTTCATTAAATACCTTTTAATTTATGCTATAATGTCCGCATTATATCCAAAAAAGGTTCAGTAAATGTTTAATGAATTATTAGAGAAATTACAAAACGACAACTATTTAACATTAGAAACTACTCCTTCGCATGAGCCAATCTTTGATAATATCTTAGAAAAAATAGAACGACTTGACCTGATAGATAAAATTGATGGTTTTAGCACTACAGATAATCCATTGGCAAAATTAAAATACAATTCTTTATTTGCAGCAATTAAACTGCAACAAAAATTCAATAAGCCAACAATAGCAACGATAAGTATGAGAGATAGAAATAAAATAGCTTTACAATCTGATTTATTAGGAGCAAATGATTTTGATGTAAGGGCTATACTTGCACTTACAGGAGATCCTGCAAAAATGAGTGATCAGCCTCGTGCAAAAGGTGTATTTGAAGATAATAGTAATTTACTTTTGCAAATCATAAAGTCATTTAACAATGGCATGGATTATTCTGGTAAGCCGTTTAAATCAGCGCCAAAAAGTATTTTATCATTTGCTGTAATAAATTCTTATGCTAAAAACTTTAAATCTTTAGAGAAAAAGATGAATAAAAAAATTTTAAATGGTGCATCAGGAGTGATATCGCAGCCTGTATATAATATTGCTAATGCAAAAAAACTTTTAGAACATTTTAATAAAGCCAAAGAAGAATTTAGTGACGAAAGAGCTTCTTCACAATTAATACTAGGAATTTTCCCTATTACAAAACTTAGAACCGCACAATTTTTATCCTCACATGTTCCTGGTATTTTTGTGCCAGATAATTGGATTGATGCTTTAACAAAAGCTTCAAAAATAAGTGAAGATGAAGAGAGAAAAGTAGGAATGCAATTAAGTAGAGATTTGCTTAAATCTATCCAAAAACTGCATCCAAAAGTACACTTAATGACAGCAAATAAATTTGATATTGCAAATGAATTATTAAGCTAATGAATAAAAAAATCGCTTCAATAGATATAGGGCTTAAACGAATAGGAGTAGCTATCTGTTTAGCTTCCAATCTTGTCACACCTCAAAATGCAATTTTACGAAAAAATCGAAATCAAGCAGCTTTAGAGGTTGATAAGTTTTTATCAGAATGGGAAATTGATATTTTAGTAGTTGGTTTACCAAAATCAAATGATGAAATGCAAAGAAGAATTCAACACTTTGTAAAACTTTTATCATTTGAAAAAGAGATAAAATTTCAAAATGAAGATATGAGTTCAATTGAAGCAGAAGAATTAATGAAAGGCGATATCAAATACAAAAGAGATGGAAGAATTGATAGCTTAGCTGCGAAAATTATACTTGAAAGATATTTATTGCTCAATAAATAAAATAAACCTATTGAAATGTATGAAGTTTATACCCTTGTCCAGCTATATTATCTATAAATTTAATATCTGATTTTTTTCTAAGATTTTTAACTACTGTTCTTAAAGCAGTTTCACTCATAGCTTCATCAAATTCACTCCAAACAGTTTGCTCAATTTGAGAATAAGTTACAAGTTTGTTTTTATTTTCCACCATTAAATTCATAAAAGCTTTTTCTTTTTTATTTAGATGAATTTCTTGTGTTTCACAAATTATTAAAACACCATTTATTTTATCATAAGCTAATTCTTTTGATATATGCATGTAAATATTTGATGTTAAATTTAAATATTCAGTAACTTTAAACAATGAATCTTTTAGATTTTTATATGTTATTGGTTTTACAAGATAAGATTGAATATTTAAATTTGCAAACATTAATAAATAATCATTTGAAACAAAAGCTGTCATTATAATTATTGGTGTTACAATATCATCTTTTCTAATCTCTTTTACTAATTCTATACCATTCATTATTGGCATTTCTATATCTGTTATAATTAATTGAATAGATTCTTCGTTATATTTTTCTAATGCTTCTTTGCCGTTTTTGACGACTATTATATTATTTGAAAATTTATTTAATATTTCAGACATTATACCTCTTGCATCATCTTCATCTTCAACATATAAAATTGAAATCTCTTTTAATAGTTTTGATAATTCTTTGACGCTAGTCACATTATGCCTTTATTGATTAAAATAACATAAGTCTAGCAAAAAAATATTTTTATTAAGATAAAAAATACTAAAATTAGTTTTATATTTTAAAAATGGGAGAGATTATAGATGTTAAATGCGATAGTTACTGGATATAGTTCTGGAATAGGAAAAGCCATATGTGAAGAATTGATAAAAAATAATTTTAATATTATTAAACTTACATCAAGGCTTGAGGAATTAGAAAAATTAGAAAAAGAAGTTAATTGCGTTTTAAAGAGTAATGAAATAGATTTGCTTGTAAATTGTGCCGGACTAGGTACTTTTGTGCCACATGAAGAAATAAGTTTAAAAAAAATAAAAGAAGTAATAGATGTAAATCTAACAGCACCTATCGTTTTGACAAATCTTTGCTTAAGAAGTTTGAAGAAAACAAAAGGACATATTATAAATATTACCTCAATTGAAGCAACAAAACATTCTAAATTTTCAGCACTTTACACAGCAACAAAAAGTGGTCTTAGGGATTTTGGTCTTTGCTTGTTTGAAGAGGTGCGAAAAAGTGGCGTAAAAGTAACCTCAATAAATCCAGATATTACAAAAACTAATTTTTTTGATAATTTACAATTTGAACCATCAGAAAAAGAAGATACATATATTTTGCCAGAAACTATAGCGAAAACAGTTTTGCAAATCATTCAAACCGATGCTGTAATTACAGACATGACTGTAAGACCGCAAAGATTTGAAATAAAAAAAAGATAAAAATTATTATTTTTGTCTTGACAGCAAATGAGAAAATGGTTTAAAAACTACCAACAAAACTGGCAATAAAAGCAAATCAGCAACTATTGCCATAAACATTGCTAGCAAAGTTAATAATCCAAAATAAATAGTAGGTATAAAATTAGATAGTACTAATACTGAAAAACCTATCATAATAATTGTCGATGTATAAAACATTGCTGTGCCGATACTTTTATGAGAATTAAACATTGAATCTATATAATTATTTGTTTGTGCAAATTCTATTTTAAATCTATGAATATAATGTATAGTATTATCAACAGCGATTCCTATGCTAATGGCGGCAATAGTTATAGTCATCATATCAAGAGGAATACTCATCCATCCCATAAAACCAAAAATAACACCTACTGGAACTATATTTGCTATTAATGCAAGCATAGCAACATAAATGCTTCTAAATAAAATCAAAAACATAATAAACAAAATAGCTACAACAGCTCCTAATGTTTTAATTTGTGAATCAAAAAGTGATTGAAGCATATTATTGTAAAGTATAAGAAGATTTGAAAGTTTAAATTCCTCATTTTTCTCATTTAACATAATATCTAAATCTTTATTTATTTTTTTTATCAAATCATTTCTTCTTAAGTTTGGTTGAGAATCAATAATCCTAGCAGTAATTCTTATCTGATTTGCTTCTATATTTACATATGGATTTAATAAAATATTTTTATAGTTTTGTGGAAGTTTTTTATTTAAAAGTGCAAGTTCAAAGCTATCAAGATATTTGCCATCATTTAAAATTTTCCCAACCTCATCCAAAGTAGAAAGTGATAAAACTTTTCCTATCTGAGGAAGTGACTCTAAATAATTATGTATTTTTCTTATTTTTTCCATTTTAGAAACTGTAAACCAATATGTTTCATCATTTGCTTCTTCTTCAAACTCATCATCAAAACTATCCAGCTCATCATCTGCATTTGTTTCTGTAGCTTGTATTTGTGTTTCAACTTCTTCATCTTTAAATGTAACTATTATATCAAGAGGTGTTGTTCCGCCAAGGTTTTGATCTATAGCTTTCATTCCTTTATATATCTGAGTATCTTTCTTAAAATAATCTATAAAGCTATTTTCTACAAACAATCTTGTTGCACCAGATAAAGAGAACACAACGGTAATAATTGTGCAAACTAATATTAATTTTTGATGATTATATGCAAAAGTCGCAAGTAAGCTTGTAAATGGTTTTTTATTTATATCTGTTTGTTTTATTTTATCTTTTTTCAATAAAAGAATAATACTTGGAAATATTAGAAAAGTTAAAAACAAAGACATTCCTATCCCAAAGCTCATCATCCAACCAAAATTAATAACAGGTAAAATACCACTAAATACCAAAGAGCTAAAGCCTGCTATTGTTGTAATTACAACAAAAAATGATGGCTTTGCCATAGAAGTTACTGTTTCTAAAACCAACTGTTCTTGTGAAAAATCAGGATTTTTATTTAAAAGTTCTTTATATTTTATGGTCAAATGAATTACTAAGGACATTGTCATAATTAATTGCAAAGATATAAAATTTGATGAAATAACTGTAATTTCCCAATGAAACAAACCAAGTATCCCACTTGTAGCAATTATTGAAATTGTACAGATTGAAATAGGAATTAAAACCCAACGAATTTTTTTCAACAATATAAATAATACTATAATTAATAAAATAAATACAACTATACTAAATGTTTTTAAATCATATTTTACGAAACTAACCATATCGTCAGCTATCATACTAACGCCACCTAGATTTAGTGTTGCTTCATTTTCATAATTTTTTAATATTTGCCTAACTTGTATAATATTTTTATGAGTTTTCTCTCTTTGTATATCTCTGTATGCCTTAAATTCTTTTTTTGCATTTTTAAGTTGCCTTATTTCGTCTTTTGTTATTATATTATTTCTTTTTTTGAGTAGCAAATCATCTCTTGCATTTAAAAGTTTAAAATACATTTTATCAATTTCTAAATTTACCAAGAGAGCAGTTGTTTTAAAGTCTTTACTCACTAGGTGCTCTTTATACAAAGGACTAGTTAAAAACTCTTTTTTTGCTAATTCTTTGCTTGTTCCTTCAGAAAGTAAAGTAGGTATATTTTTTAGAAGTTCTTTTGCTGGCTTTGGTGGACTTTGTAAAAGAGGAACATTTACTATTGATGTTATAGATTCTACCAAATCAAGCTTTGTTAAATCACTACTTATTTTTTGAATAGTTTTTATAGAATTTTTTGATAATAAATCTTCTTTTGGTTTATATGTTATTACCAAAAAATCTTGAGTTTGATATCTTTTGTTGATGATTCTTGAAAACTCTAAATCTTTATCGCCTTCTAAAAGCAAGGTTTCTGCACTTGCGTCAATTTCTAATTTTAAAGCAAAACTACCTAATATAGCAATAGCTATAGCTATAAAAAATAAAACTTTTTTTGGACTTGAAATTATAAAAAAGCTATAAAATTTCCTTAACACTATTTTATTTTATCCATCAAAATGTCTATTGAATTATTTTTTAAGACTTCTCTGAATTGTGCTTTATCTGTTTTTATTATGCTAACACCAGCAATAACAACATCGTAAACTATCCATTTATTTTTATTTTCAATAGCTTTTCTTGGTTTGTAAAATTTATATACAACCTCAGTTTTATCATCATTGCTTACTAAGCTACTATTTAAAACGATTCTTGTTTTTTTTATTTGTTTGACTTTGTTTACAATAATTTTTTCATCTGTATATTTATCAACTTTTGATGAATAAGATTTTTTCATTCTTTTGACATAAAGATTTATAAAATCAGATTGTTTTTGTTTGTCCATTGTTTTCCATTTTTTTCCTAAACTCAATTTTGCCATAAGCTTAAAATCAAACATAGGAGTAATTGTTTTAACAATTTTATCATTTCTAGTGTCTGCTAATAAATTTTTATTTTTAACTATTGATACAACTTCATTTGTAGTATTGATAAAATTTTTCTCTAAATCATCAACCTCGCTAGCATTTAAAGTAAAAGATAAAACAAATATTGATATTAAAATTTTTATCATTCTTTATTCCTTGATTAATTTTTTTCTATGTTGCTCATAAATATCTTTTAGAAATGGATATAAATCAACAGCATCTTTTTTTATGTTCTCGTATTCGCCAATATGTAAAGACTCATTATTTAATTTTTCATAAGCTTTTATAGCAAAAGATTGGTCGCTATTTTCTGCAAAATTATATCCTCTATGACTATGATAATCAACAGGATTTGCGTAAGAATCAGGAATCATACTAAACATATCTCTCATATTTGAAGGTCCAAAGAAAGGTAAAACTATATGATATCCGCTTCCTACTCCATAATGCCCAAGCGTTTGCCCAAAGTCTTCATTGTGTGGTTCTAAATCAAAGTAATCTTTTGCAGGATCAAAAAGACCTAAAATTCCAAAAGTTGAATTAATTAAAAATCTTCCAGTTTCTTCACTGGCATTTGCAAATTTTCCTTGAAAAATATTATTTATTAATCTTATTGGATACATTATATTATGAAAAAAATTTCCAATACTTTCTTGTCCGCTTTCAGGCATAACACAATCATATCCTCTTGCAACAGGATCAAATATATGAATATAAAAACCATCATTGAAATCTGTCATAAATACATTGTAGCCTTTTAACGGATCACTTTCTTCCTCATCATCAAATTCATCATCAAACTCATCTAAATTTTGATCATTTTCATTCATATTCATTGTTTGCTTAACTTTTGTGATTGTTGTTTTTTCTACATTTGCTACATTAGAACAACCAGTAAAAAAAACCAAAGCAACTAGTGCTGCATATATTAAATTTTTTATCATTTTATTTTTCGAACCTTTTTAGATTATTTGCAAGTATTATTGTAGCTAATATTTTTGTATATTCTTCTTTTTTTTGAGAATAATTTATTAGCGTTTTTGACAAAGAAAGTCCAGTCAGTGGTGCTCCGTATTTTCTTATTTTTGCCCTTAAATCTCTTAATTTTTTATATCCCCAGCCTATATTTAAATTAAACATATAATCTTTAACTGCCATTTCAAGAGAATCAAAGATTTTTATTCTATGTTTTGCACCACTATCTCTATTTTTTGGAACAAGCCCTTTGGCTTTCCAAGTCCATTGACCAAATATATTATTTGCATTTTTCACAAATCTGCTTTTTCCCCATCCGCTTTCAACAGCAGCTTGTGCAAGAACTAAAGATGTTGGAATTATGTCAATGTGGTATAAATATTTTGATAGCTTATCTTTTTCTTTTAATTTGTATCTTTTTTGTATTGAAATAAATCTTTTGTAATCTTGTGAATTTTTATTGGCTTTATTTAATTTTGAAAAAAAAGATTTCACAAAGTTTCTATCATTTAAAATAAGATTGTTTTGTTTATTTGCAATTATGCTCATATAATTGAAAAAATATTGCTTCATAGCAATTTTATGTTTTATAGTATAATACTCTTCTGGCATTCCAGTCGCTTCCAAAGAGAAAGAACAAAGAAAAATAATTATAAAATTTCGTATCATATTGTTTTCTCAAATTCAAAAGTTACTTCACCTTTAAATAAAACAGTATCATCTTTTTTTGTAATAGTTAATTCTTCATTGCTTTTCGGGTAAACATTGATTTTATTTGAGATAAGTTTTAGATTGTTAGCTCTTAAAAAAGATGCGACCATACCTGTTCCACAAGCAAGTGTTTCGTTTTCAACGCCTCTTTCATAAGTTCTAACATAAAGTTTCTCATCATCTATTTTTGCAAAATTTACATTTGCATTATATTTATATCTCATTTTTGAGCAAATTTCTAAATCAAATTTATCTAAATCTTGCACAATAGTTACTAGATGTGGGACTCCAGTATCAACCATCCACCAAGTTAATCCAAATTCTTCAAATTGTTTCTTTAATTCCTTTGGTTTAGTCATCGTTGTTTCAACAATATCGCCATCTACTTTACAGCTAATTTCGCCAGCACCTGTTAAAAACTTCATATAACTACTAGCAATTTTATTTTTATATGCGTAATGTGCTACGGCTCTCGTACCATTTCCGCACATTGAAGCATCAGAGCCATCACTGTTGTAAAATAGCCATTCAAAATCATATACAATATGCGGAACCAAAACAATAAGACCATCGGTTTTTTCTTTTTGGCATAATTCTTTTGCGATTTGGCTGTAATCTTTTTTCTGATTTGTGTGAAATATAATAAAATTATTCCCGCTTGCGTCATATTTTGCATAAGATTTGATTTGATTTTGAATCATTGCAAAATTTCCTTTTTTATTCTTTCTACTTCATTTTGAAGATTTTTTAAATCTTTGCTATTATCAATAACAAAAGTAGCTAATAATTTTTTTTCTTCTATGTCCATTTGATTATTTATTTTAGACAATGCTTCTTCTTCTATACAATTATCTCTATCCATCAATCTTTTCACTTGCAATTCTTTTGGTGTATATATTACTAAGGAATTTTTTATATCATAATTGTTGGTTTCAAAAAACAATGGAATATCTATCAAATACGGTTTCTTTTTTTCTTCAAACAAAGAAGCTTCTTTTATTATTTGTTGTTTGATTAATGGATGTAAAAAAGTTTCTAATTTTTTCTTTTCTTCTTGATTATTAAAAATCAAATCCCCAAGCTTCTTCCTAATCACTTTGCCATCTTTTACATAACGAGTACCAAACATATCAGCAATCGCCCAATTATTTTCATCAAGCAATTTATGTGCTATTTTATCTGCATCTATTGTTAAAAATCCATGAAGCATAAATAAGGATGCTGTAGTACTTTTGCCAGTAGCAATTCCTCCCGTGAGTGCTATTGCGTACTTAAAATTATCGTTTTGCAAAACCAGTTATTTCTTTTGTAATATAAGCTGGATGAACAAAACTTGAATTTTGCATTTCAGAAGTATAGTATTCACAATTAGGAAGCAAATCAGATTTTTGTAAAATAATTTCAGCTTGTGGGTGGTACTTTTTAGAAGCAAATATTAAAGTGTTGTGATTAAAACTATAAGGCATACAAATCCAAAAATTTTTCCCTATTGTTGTCAATTCTTCTTTAACTTTTTCTAATTCTTTAAAAACAAAAGAACCTCTAGCACAAAAAATTCCTCTTTCTGACTCTAAGCATCTTTCGACATTTGCCATTTCTAATTCATCTGGAGATTTTTTCATATAAAGTATGATATCAAAAATTTCTTCTGTATTTATGTCTGCTAAAAAAGTTGTGTTTACTTTATGTTTATTTAATTCATCTTTAAAATCTTGTGAGACTTCGCCGACTACTAAAACTTTATTTATATCTTTATGAGAACACAATGGCACATGAACCATCATCTCTTCTAGTCCAAATCTTTTTCTGTAATTTTCTAGCATAGACAAACCTTTAAAAATCTTTTTATTTAATTTAAATTAATCAATAATTTTGCATTTTAGCTAAAAAGTAATAACAAAAATATAAAATTAAAAAATTAAAATTTATAGCTACAAAATTTAATTAAAAAAACTTTTTAAATAAATTTCCAAGTTCCTTATCCAATCTTTTTTTCAATTCTTTTTTTATTTCTTTTTTAACTTTTTTCTTAATAAGATCTTTTACATCGAGAGAAATTTTTGGTTTTTTAATATCGCCTTTTATTTTTGCAGTAAATTTTTTATTATTAAGAGATAAATTTAGTTTTGAATCAATTTTTTGTTGTTTTGTATCAAATTTAAAATATTCACTTAGTACTTTGAATTTTGCTGATTGCATATCTATATCACAATTAATTTTTTCTTTTTTCATATTTCCATTTATAATAGCATGTGAAAAATTTTCATTTGTAATATCTGTTTTTAATAATTGAGAAATAAGAACAGTCATCTGACTTTTTGTAAAATGACCTTTTTTTAAATCAAGATTAAAATTTCCGTTCATTTCTTTAGTATCTATTTTTGCACTACCGTTTATTTTTCCTTCATAAATATTTGGATAATAAAGCATATAAAGAATTTTTGCAATAGTTACATCATCTAAATTTGCTTGTATTATATTGTCAATTATTTTTGCCTTTATGTTTCCTCCTAAAGTGCTACTTGATGCTGTTATGATTATTTTTTTATCTTTTTTAATATCGCCTTTTATTTTTATATTTCCTCTTAAATTTTGTTTTGTAATAAATTTTAATTTTCCTAGATTGTCTACATTTATATCAAAGTCACTTTTTATGCTAGAATCTTTTATATCAAAAATTGAATTAGCTACTTTCAAATTAAAAATAGAAGAATCTAAACTTGCTTTACTTTTTAATAAATTTTTATCTAAATTTGTAACTGTATTTAATTTAAGCACAAGATTTTTTGGAAGATCTATCTTATATAGTTTCTTTATTGTTTGATTGTTTGGCAATATATTTTTTGATGTCATTATTATTTTGCCATTTAATTTTTCAAAATTTGCGTTTGCTATATCGATATTAATATCCATATTTCCTTTAGCATATTTTGGCTGTTCAATCATATATAAAAGTTTTTGTATATTTAAAGAAGAGATTTTTCCTTTTATATTTTGTGGTTTAAAATCAATTAGCTTAATATTAAGATTGGTATCACTTTTTGCGATATTGCTTTTTATTTTTAAATTTGCACTTTTTTTGTCACCTTTGAAATTACCACTTAATTTTATATCTCCTCTTAACGGAGCATTTGTTATTGGCTTAAACATTTCAAGCTTTTTAATATCAACTGAATATTTTGAGTTTACAAAAAGATTTTTTACATCAATATTTCCATCAGCTATAATTTTTGCCAAATTTGAATCAAAATCAAGATTATATGTTGTTTTTTGATTTAGATTTGCTTTTAATAAAACAGCAAAATTTGTTTTTGGAATTGTAACATTAAAGTCATTTTTCATAATTTTTTCATTTAACACACCATTTTTAATATTAAACCTCACATCTCCCAAAATCTTTTCTGGGTTAAAATCTTTTAGTGTCGCATTTAAAAATATTCTTCCTTGCGCATATTTTTTTTCATTTATTATATGTAGTATTTCTGATAATTTAGCATTTTGCATATTTGCAACTATATTTTCTGGCTTATTATTCTTTATATTTATGCTATAGTCAGTTTTGCTGTCAGCAATATTACTAACTCCACTAATTATAAAATCTTCAATGTTTCCTTTGATTAGGCCGTTTGTAAAAAGAGATCCGTTTAATTTCTTTTTTGCTAGATTCGAAAAAGTATTAAGATTTTTTAAAGCTATGTTATATTTTAAATCCATAGATTTTTCAAAAATAGAATATGAACCATTTAACTTTATATTATTTTTATTAGGTAGGCTTAGAGTTATATTTATTTTATCTATTCTTAGAATAAAATCATTAATTTTTACTTTGAAATTTGTTGCATCATTAATCTTTTTTTCTACAATTTCAACAGCAAAAGAATTTCCAAAAGAGGTAAATAGAGCGATATATAAACTTATGCCTAGAAAAAGTATTATGCTTAAAATATATGTTAATAGTTTCATTTTTGATTTCCTTGTTTTATTTGTGTAGCAATAAATATTGACATTATATACTATAGTTTTTAGAAATTTACTTAATTTTTTTTTATTTTAGATATAATATTAAAAATTAAAAATAAGGATACAAATGGATTTTAATAAAATCAGATCATTTTGTCAAAAGTTTAGAATTGTACTTGGGTTGGTACTAATATCAGTCGGAGTTTTTCTAAATAACCCATGGTTTTATTTAGGAGCCATACCTCTAGTAGTAGGTGTTGCAAACTTCTGTCCTTTGTGTATTATTACAAAAAAATGTGAGGCAAGGTAGTATATATGAGTACAATTTCTTATAAAGATGCTGGAGTAGATATTGATGCTGGAAATAGTTTTGTTGAAAACATTAAGCCATATGTAAAATCGACAATGATACCTGGAGTTTTGGGTGGAATTGGATCTTTTGCAGGTGCTTTTGAATTACCAACTGGATATAAAGAGCCTGTTATATTAGCAGGAACAGACGGAGTTGGTACAAAATTAAAGTTAGCAATAGATAGTCAAAAATTCGATACTGTTGGTATTGATTTAGTTGCTATGTGTTCAAATGATTTAATTTGTAATTTTGGAGAGCCTTTATTTTTCTTGGACTATTATGCAACTGCAAAGCTAGAAGTCGAAGAAGCAAGTGCTGTTGTAAAAGGTATAGCTGAAGGTTGTATCAGAAGCCAGTGTGCATTAATTGGTGGCGAAACCGCTGAAATGCCTGGGATGTACAAAGAAGGCGATTTTGATTTAGCTGGTTTTTGTGTAGGAATTGCAGAAAAATCTGAGATGGATAGAGTGTCCCAAGTTAAAAGTGGCGATATTCTTATAGCGCTTCCTAGTTCTGGAGTACATTCAAATGGATTTAGTTTAGTGCGAAAACTTTTACTTGATAAGCTGGGTATGAAATTTGAAGATAATTTTAACGGCAAAACATTAATCGATACATTATTGGAACCAACAAGAATTTATGTAAAAGAATTTAAAGAAAACAAAAAAAATATCAATGCTTTAGCTCATATCACAGGTGGAGGAATAGTTGAAAATTTACCTAGAGTTTTACCTGACAATCTAAAAGCAATTGTTCAAAAAGATAAAGTACAAGTATTGCCTATATTTGAACTAATGGGACAACATGTAGAAGAATCAGAAATGTATAGAGCATTTAATATGGGTGTTGGTATGATTTTTGTTGTAAATCCTGAAAATGTAGATGCAATTCTTGCAAACACTGATGGATATGTTATCGGACATATTGAAGCTGGCGATAAAGGTTGTGAGTTAGTTTAATCTAATTATAATCTTTTAGAAATAAAATTATTTATTGGTTGTAGTTTATCTTTTAATATATAAACTATAACTGCTCCGACAAATCCTGTGATTAATGCTCCAATTATATCAAATGGATAGTGAACTCCCTCAAATATTCTAGCAATTCCACTTATTGTTCCTATTAATAATAATCCAAACCCAAGTTTTTTTGTTTTTTGAAAAAATATTAAACTAATAGCAATGCTTATCATAAAAATTGTATGGTCTGAAGGAAATGAACTATCAGGTGCATGTTGAGATAAAGTAACTCCTAGATTATCTACAAATGGACGATTATGTTCATAAAATAATGATATGAACTTACTAATTCCTAATCCAGCAACAACAGATGTAAAAGCAAACATAGCTTCATCTTTAAATTTCACTATAAAATATAAATATACTTCAATAGCTATAAATAAAAATGGCATATATTCAGCTATAAAAATAGCAAAACTATCTAAAGCGGAATTTTGTAAAGCAAATGAGTTTATAAATAAAAATATATTTTGATTTAATGTCATTTAATTTTCCTCGATAGTTTTAAAAATAATTTTAATGATTGTTTTTCTTTATATGATATTTTATATGATATTTTTGTTAAATATTCTTTGATTTGTTTGTTTGATACATTTGTTTTTTTACTGTACTGATTGAGTATATATTGTGGTATTTTTACATTTGTTGATAAAAATTGTTTTGATAAATTTTCTAAATATTTTTCTTTTCCATTAAGACAAAGTCTAGCAAAAACAAACGGAAGATTATATTTTTCTTTCCATTTTTGTGCCAAATCTATAAAATCCTTATTATCTGTATTGTGATAATAATGCAATGCTTTATCGCCAATTAAAATTTCGCCTTTTATTCCCAAAACTTTTGCTAAAGCATTTGATGTTTCCGATTGATAATCTTTTTTGTAATCGCCACCTAATGATAAAACAGATAAAACTTCATTTTTTGCAACTATTCCCAAATCTAAACATTTACAATTTTTAGAAGCTATTGAAGATATAAAAGCTGCATCAATTGATTTTTTTTTAAACTGTTTATTTATTTTCGCTGGGTATGATTTTTTGTAATTAATTATTTGTTTTATTTGTGATGATTGTATGTTTTTTTTAATGAATATATAAAATGGCAATAAGTTTATAAAATCTATCTTTGCGAATATCATAACAAATAGTATCCTTATTTTTAATTTGTTATAATAACTAACTTATGATAAAAAAAGGGTTATAAAATGGTTACAGTAGAGTTTCTT
>JAOZVJ010000092.1 GCA_029938215.1 Arcobacteraceae bacterium
AAAAAGCATTTAATTTTTGACTCCAATCTTTCATGGTCATTGGGATATTTCTTTCTGCTTGGTCTTCTGCATAATCAAGATACATAGTTACTATTCTATCAAGTGCTTTTATCTCATTTTGTGCTAAATAATTTTTAGCTACAACAACATCAGATTTTAATATTTTTCCATTTGGTGCTTTTTTCCAATTTGTAAGTCCCATAAATTCTTCTTGATGGTTTGCTCTTTCAATTATCAGTTCAGATGCTGTATGACCATGTATAGCCCAATGTAGTTTATTTTGTACTGTAGCAAAAAACTCTTTTGTTGTTGGAGCTTGCAAATCATAATCTAAAGCAGTTGCGTAAATATCTGTGATTTGTTGATAAAAGTTTCTTTCACTTTCCCTAATATCTCTTATTTCTAATATTAAGTCTTTATAATACTGTGGATTTAGGTAACTTCCATTTTTTAATCTTTCATTATCAAGTACATATCCACGAGTTGCAAAGGTTTTTAAAATTTGCGTTGCCCATCTTCTAAATTCTGTGGCTTTATTTGAATTTATTCTATATCCTAAAGAGATAATCACTTCTAAATTATAATGTTTAGTATTATAGTTTTTACCATCACTAGCAGTTATTAGGAATTTCCTAATAACTGAATTTTCTTCTAATTCATTTGTTTTGAATATATTTTTAAGATGTTCATTTATGGTGGCCACATTTACATCAAAAAGTTTAGCTATTAGCTTTTGTGTCAGCCATACAGCTTCATCTGCTATTTTTACTTCTATTGTATCTTGTCCGTTAGCAGTTGTAAATATCAAAAATTCTGCTGTTGAGTTTCTTATTGTTAGGTTTTTATTCATTTCTTATTTTACCTTTTTTATTATTTTATATATCATAACATTAAAAGTTTACTTGATCGAAAAATATGTCAATTTGTAATGTTGATAAAAATTTTAACGGTATCGTTATAGATTCTCTGTTTTTCCAAGAAGGATGAGGGATAGTTAGTCTTGGACGATTTATTTTTAATTTATCATAAAAAATAATATCAATATCCAAAGTTCTAGGCGCGTCTTTAAAACTTCTTTTTCTTCCAAATCTATTTTCATATCTTTGCATTTCATTTAAAAAATTTATTGGGGTTAAATTGGTTTTTAATACCATCAAACCATTTAGAAAATAATCTTGTGCCAAATATCCAAAAGGCGGATTTTTTAGCAAAGGACTTGTTTTAACTATATCAAATCTTTTATCTTTTTGAAGTGCTAAAAATAATTTATCAAATCTTTGTTTAACATTTCCAATATTTCCGCCAATGCCTATATAAACCGTTGAAGTTTTTTTTGATTTTTTGTAAGAATTATATGGAAAATGGTTATTAAAAAATAAAGTTAAATTAGAACTTAATTTTTTTTGCATTTATAAGAAAAATGACCCAACAAACCCTATGAGTCCACCAAACACTGCACCCCAAACAACAAGCCATCCAAGATGTTCTCTAATAAGATCAGATATTATATCTTTTACCATTTTTGGTGTAAGTTCATCAAGTCTTGTTGTTACAACTTGATTTATTTTTTTATAAATATCATCGCTAATATCACCACTTTTTAAAGTTTCTTGTAAAGTATTTTGAAAAGCATCGGTATGGACTATTTTATTCATTGATGATTTCATTTTGATTGTAAAAGGTTCTTGAAGTGGATCAAGTGCTGCTTCTCCTCCAAACATTCCTAACATACCACCAAAACTTGATTCCATAACAGCAGATTTTAGACTTACAAAAGCAGGTGAAAAATCAGTTTTTTCTAAAAGTGGTGAAAAATCAATTCTTGTATCTGTTCCAAATTCATCTTTAAAAAATGCAGATAAATTTTCTTTTGTAAAAAATTGATCCATTATCAAAGAATTAATTGAAAGTTTAAATTGTTCAAATCTATTTTCAAGCACACCACTTCCATACAAAAATGGAACTTTCTCAAATAACATATGAATTGCTATTGAATTTGTAACAGAGCCACTAAGCGCAAAAAGTCCAATAGTAAGTATTGTATCATTTGATAATATAACACCAACTATTGTAAATAAAAAAGCTACTAAATTAGCCACAAACCCTTTGTTCATTTATTTTTTAATTCCGATAATATAATAAACTTCTTTTCCATCTAATTTTTTAATTTCAACATTATATTTCTTACTAAAATGTTCTACTTCATTGTGAAATTCTTCTAAAATTTCTGGAGCATCCAAATTATCACATTTTATTTTAAAATGCTTTACACTGTTTGATGCGGCAACAAATGCATGCATATGTTTTAACGCATCATTTAAGCTTATAATATGTTTTGCAAATTTTTCAAAACCATTCGTATTGGCAATAGCTTCCTCTATTTGTTTTTGTGTTTGTTCATTTCTTGAATATCCAAGTTGTGTCATTAGCACTTCTGGTGTAACATTTAAATGCATAAATTATTTCCTTTTTCTTTTTTTAATTTTTTATTATAACAAATCAACTTTAAAAATTTGCTCAACTTTCTTCTAAAATCATACAATTTTGGCTCTACCATTTTGCATAACAACAGTATCTTCTATTCTAACTCCAAATTCATTGGGTAAATAAATTCCAGGCTCTATAGTAAAAACCATATTTTCCTGAATTATAACATCACTTTTTGATGAAATCACAGGATATTCATGACTATCTAATCCTACCCCATGGCCTGTACTGTGTACAAAAAAATTTCCATATCCAGCATTTATTATAATATCTCTTGCGATTTTATCTATTTGTAAAGCTTTCATTCCAACTTTTGCTTTTTTTATAGCTGTTTGTTGTGCTTTTAAAACTATATCATAAATTTTTTGTTGTTTTTTATTTTTAAATTTTTGCTCTCTTGAAAAATTTACATTATCATCAAAAATAGCGGTACAAGTTCTATCACTACAATATCGTTTGTATTTTACACCAGCATCAACTAAAATCAAATCATCTTTTTTTAATTTTATATTAGTTGGCAAAGCGTGTGGTTTAGCACTGTTTGCATTAATTGCAACTATTGGATCAAAACTTAAATCATATTTACCATTTTGACTCATTTTTTGCATATTTTTAAAATACAATTCTTTTTCATTTTTAGTAAATTTATTTTTAGCTAAATATAAAGCAAAATCATCAAATCCATCACGACCTATTTTACTAGCTTTTTGAATTAGATTGATTTCATTTTCATTTTTAATAATTCTTTTTAATTTTGAAAAATTTGGTTTTTGGATAAATTTAATATCAAGATTTTTTGAAAGTTTAGAAAATGTTGCAACACTAAAATCATATGGATCAAAAATAAGTTTTTTTATAGTAGATTTTTTTAAGATTTTTCTAGCAATTTTGATTAAATCTTTTGTGATTATAACTTTGCAATTTTTAGCATTTAATCTAGCTTCTATTTCATATCTTCCATCAGTAATAAAAAAAGATTCGCAACCTAGCTTTATGAAAATCAGATTATCACAACTGTATCCACACTCGTAATAAACTGCATTTTCATTTTGTAAAATAAAATTATTCAGCAGGCTTCTCTTCTTGCTTACCTTGTTCTTGTGCCATTTGCTGACCAGCTTGAATTTCACTTAATATTTGTGTAACAGCCATTAGCCCCATATGATATCCAAAAGGACCAAAACCACTTACTACTCCCGTACATGCCGCTGCTGTAATAGAATTTTTTCTAAATTCTTCTCTTTTATAGATATTTGAAATATGAACCTCAACTGTTGGCATAGCAACTGCTGACAAGGCATCTCTAATAGCAATACTTGTATGAGAATAAGCCGCAGGATTTATAACAATTCCATCAACCTCACCTAAACATTCTTGTATTTTATCAACAATTTCACCTTCAAGATTACTTTGAAAAAATTCTAATTCTATCCCATTTTGTTCTGCCGAACCTTTCATTTGTTCATGAATTTGATCCAATGTCATAGGTCCATAAATATGTTGTTCTCTAACACCTAACATATTTAAATTTGGTCCTTGTATTACTGCTATTTTCATTTTCTTCCTTTTGTTTTTTAAATTTTTTAGTATGATACCAAAAAGTCAATTAATATTTAAAATTCTTATTTGCAAGATTTTCTATAAAAACTGTTGCATAAGAACTTTTTGACAAAACAAATTCCAATTCTAACCAATTTTTATCTTTAATAAATTTATTTTTTATATTTTGAGGAATTACCCAAGCAGCTCTTCTCAAGCCTTTTTCATGTATAAACATATCATCAAACTGTTCTTCAATCTCTCTTGCTTTGCTTTTTGCTCTCATAACTTTTCTTCCAACTAACAGTCCAGAAATTATCTTTTTTTCACGATCAAGAAATATATCGCCATCTAATTGTAAAAATTTTTTAGATTTATTTTCTTTTGAAAGTCCTACTCTAAAAGCTAACCAAGCATTAAAAAAATAACTTTGATATGCAGATATTTGTAAGTGTTTAAGTTTTTTATCAATAGTAAACTCATCACCATAAACTATATTTTTACATTGTTCAAAAGTAGTATCCTTACCAAATCTTTGATATCCAAAATAATTTGGCATTCCATTTTTTTGAATTTGTGATAAAGTTTGATAGATTATCGGCAAATCAACTTCATTTATCTCTTTTAATATAATTTTAAATTTATTGCCATTCAAATCACCGATTTTAATCTTTTGATTATGTTGATATGTTTCTAAAACCTGAATATTCTTTCCATTTAATCTTTTATAATCTCTGCTTTTATTTAAAGGAATGCTTATATATTGCGTAGTTGTGGCATTTTTATCTTTTAAACCAGCATATCCGATAAGATTTTCTGTAATTTCAAGTTCTTTAGAAATAGTTTTGATTAATTCCCAAGTGGATAAAAACTGTTTCTTTATCTTTAATATAAAAAAATTGCCTCTATTGCTAAACTGATACAAAGGTATCTCTTCAACTATAAAATCATATTTATTTTGATTAAAATTAAAATCAATAGGCTCGTGTTCTTGCAGATATATTCTTTTTGTTTTCATGTATTATTCCATATTAAAAGATATTATTTAGAGGTAAACTTTGCATATATTGGTGTATGATCGGAAAATCTTCCGGCGTTTATTGTTTTTGCTTCAATCAAATGCAAATCTCTATAAAAAATATTGTCGATAGTATATCCAAAAATTGATTTTATTTTTTTTTGACAAGAACCATCAAATAAAGCAGTTTTAAGCTTGAGATCAAATATAATTTTTTTTAGTGAAGCTGTACGAGAGAAATTCCAATTATTAAAATCACCTGCTACTATCATGGGTCCTGTATGTTCTTGGATTAAATTAAAAAATTCGCCAAGTTCTTTATCATAGTGTTTATTAATTCTAAAATTAATTGCATGAATATTTGCAACTAAAAGAATTTTTTGATTTTCAAGTTTATAAAAATTTATTAGTGTACTTTTATGTGTTTTGAAAAAAGGCTCTTGGATTTTGCTTAAAATTGAACTTGATTTTATTGTCTTTACATCAGAAGCATTTAGCACACCATAATAATTCTTTTTTGTTTCAATATTTGGAGCGCATACATAAGGATAATTTGGAATTAAACAATGCTGAATATTTTTATTTATCTTAGCCTCTTGAAACAAAATAATATCAGCTTTATTTTCATGCAAAAGATGTGTCATCAAAGGTTTAAATTTTTTATTTAGTGTTTTTTTATATATATTCCAACAAAAAATTCCAAAAGTTTTTGGCAAATGTTCTTTTTTTGCTAAATTTTCAGAATTAAATATAGAAGTTTTAGGAGTAAACATCAATGTATCACAATCAAACAAGAGGAGCAAAAATTTTCATAAAATTTTCACCAATTCTTCTAAAATATTTTGCTTTATTCATTGTTTTTGTAGATTTTAATAACAATGTTTGCATCCATTTTTCGATATCTTCAATAATCTCTTTTGAATAAGCAAAATTTACTATTTCATAATTTAAAAATAAACTACGATTATCAATATTTGCAGAACCAACCATCACACCAATATCATCAAATAAAATCGCTTTTGCATGAAGCATATTGCCTTCATATAGCATCACATCTATCCCTTTTTCTTCAAGTTCACGCATATAACTGCTTCGACATAAGTTTGCTATGATATGAATAGCATCTTTTGGTGTTATTAGTTTAACATCTACACCTTTGTGGCTTGCGATAATCAATGCTTGAAGTAAATTGTCATCAGGAACAAAATAAGGAGTAACTATCCAAACTTTTTGCTTTGCCATATGTATCATACTAAGCAAAGCTTCATAAAGTGCATCATTTTTAATATCAGGACCAGAAGGAATTACCTGTATATTATCATTTGAAATATTTTGACTTTTTACTATTTGTACTTTTTTTGGCAAAGTATTTGTAGCATAAGCCCAATCTTCTTCAAAAATTTGCCCATAATAATGTACTGCATCTCCTTCTATACTAAAAAATAAATCCTGCCATCTTTTTTCATAATACTTCGAACCCATATATTCTTTTGAGATATTCATACCGCCGGATAATACTTTTTGATTATCAAAAATTAAAATTTTTCGATGATTTCTTAGGTTGATATAGTTTTGAAAAGGCTGTTTGAAAATAGGCATAAAAAAACTTATGTTTGCTCCTGCTT
>JAOZVJ010000020.1 GCA_029938215.1 Arcobacteraceae bacterium
TGCACTTTCATTGTCTTCTAAAACTGCTTTAATGTTAGCAAAAACTTGTCGCGTTTGTAATTTAATATCATTTTCAAGCATTTTGCCGTCAGGCGTTAAAGCTATTTGTCCTGAAGTATAAAGTAGCCCATTTGTTTTAATCGCCTGTGAATATGGACCAATTGCTGCTGGTGCATTATTAGTATGTAAAAATTCCATAGTTTTCCTTATTTGTTATGTTTTAATTTTCTTAATTATAATTTAATTTAGATTAAAATGTACCAACTCTCCTTTTTTTAATCTAATTATATTTTCTTGAATTTTTCTCATTTGTTGTTTTTTAATTTTATTGTCTATCTCATCATATTTAACTTTTATTAGTTTTTTATTGTAAAAATTAATCAACATAATTCTTAGCATTGATTTTAACTGCTCTTGAGAATAAATTTTAATATCTTTATGCAATAACAATTCTCTTAAAGCTGTATTATCTCTATCATTTAATAGCATCTCAAATTCCACAAAATGTGTTTCAAACATACTTTTATCAACTGTATTTAAAACCATATCTAAAAATTCTGGTTTTTCTAGTATCGTTTTTATAATTTCCAATTCAGAAATATCTGCATTAGTAAGATTAACTTTACGCCTTCTTATCGTATATCTTTCTATATTTAATGAGTCTGAATGAATATTTAATTTAGATGACGCATAAACTTTATATTCATTTTGCAAAACTGGACTTAAAGATTTAAGATATTCTTCTGCTTCATCTTTTGCTTGTTGTTTTTCTTGAGGTAAAGACAAGTCAAATTTATTTGCAATAAAATCTATTACAAAATTTATAAAAGAAATAGGCTTTGAAAACATTTGATTTAATTCTTCTATTTTTTTACCTTGAACCATATCAGCAGGATCTTGACCATCTTTAAAAATTACGACGCCACCTTCAAAGCTACTGCTTTTATTACTTAACAACAAACTAGCCTTATAAGCAGCATTTAAGCCAGCTTTATCTCCATCATAAGCCACTATAACTTTTGGCTCACCTCTTTTTAAAAGTGGTAAATGATCAGCAGTAAGTGCTGTACCTAAAGTAGCAACAGCATTATTAAATCCGGCTTGATGAAGCATAATTACATCCAAATATCCTTCAGTTACAATAATTTCATTTTTCTTATAAATTTGATCTTTTGCTAAATTGTATCCATACAAAAGCCTTGATTTGTTAAATATTTTTGTTTGTGGAGAATTTACATATTTAGCATTATGTCCAGAAATTGTCCTTCCACCAAACCCAACTATTTTATCATTTAAAGCATAAATTGGAAAAGTAATTCTTTCGATAAATCTTGCATACAAACCGTTTTGTCCATTATCAATAATTCCAAAATCTTTTGCATCTGCTAGATTTAAAAAATTTTGTTTTAGATAACCAATCGTATCACCAGAACTTGGCGCATATCCTATTTCAAATTTTTCAATAGAATTTGCAGATATTCCTCGTGATTTTAAATATTGACTTGCTGTTTCATTGTGTACTAAAAGCTTTTGATAATAATTATTTATTTTAGTAATTATAGATAAATCTTGTTTCTTAAAATCTCCATCATATTCTAAAGACACATTATACATAGAAGCTAATTTTTCCAAAGCCTCAGGATAAGAAAGCTTTTCATGTTCCATCACAAAATTAATACTATCTCCACCAACACCACAACCAAAACAATGATATATCTGCTTTGCTGGACTAACCACAAAAGAAGGAGTATCTTCGCCATGAAATGGACAACAAGCTTTAAAATTAGCTCCAGTTTTTTTTAATTCTAAAAACTGTGATATTACATCAACAACTTCTAAATGTGTTTTAAGGTTTTCTATGGAGTCTTTTGTTATCATAGTGACATTATAACAAACTAAAGTAAATTAAGGTTAAAGCTTGAGCGATTTATTTCCAGATTTTAGGGATCCTCTTTTTGGTATTATCATAATTGTAATAACTGTTTTTGTAATATCATTTCTAACATATTCTTTTGGTTTATTCAAAGAAAGAAAAGCTAGAAAAGAGTACAGAAAACTTTTAAAAAGATTTGAATTAGGAAATCTAAAAGAAGATGATTTTGTGCATCTTTATACAACTTACAATTTACCATTTGATTCTATTATTTTATTAGCATCTTCATTTTTACATAAAGGAAATTATACAAAAGCTATATCTATATATTTAGCTATTTTAGAAGTAGTTGATGAAAAAATTAAAAAAGAAGAACTTTTAGAACTACTTGGCAATGCATACTTTAAAGGTGGATTTTTACAACGGGCAAAAGATATTTATCTTAAAATTTTAAAATTTTCTCCTAGAAACCAACACTCTTTAGATTGTCTTCTGGTAATATATCAAAAATTAAATGAATATGAAAAAGCTTACGAAGTATTAACTGTTTTAGATGAACTAAATTGCAATATAAAGCAAGAAAAAATTTATATTAAAACATTAAAAACAATAAATGATTCATTTTTAACTTTTGATAAAAAATCGATTATTTTAATGGAAATACTAGAACAAAATAATCTAATACAAAAACTTGTAGCACAATTTTTAATTAATTTTAATAAACAATTATTTTGGAAAAATATAAATAAATTTGATATTTTAAATTGTATAGATTTACTTTGGTATTTGGACTTTAATGATATTGATTTTAATGTAGTTAATAAAAATGAAATTTTACAAGATTTATATACAGCAAAAGGATATATAGATACTTCTGACACAAGTAAGATTTTTGAATTAGCGGTACTTATTTCTACTAAGAAATCAACTTCAAAAGTAGAACTAGATTTAAATTTTGAATTTATATGCAATAAATGCAAAAGAACTCATCCAATATACGAATCACGATGTCCGCACTGTAACGGTATACTTACTTTTGTTGTTGAACCAAAGCTTGCTCGTAAGACTTTACATATATCAAGTCTTTTGTAAGATAGGTAAATAAATGAAAAAAGTTTATATATATAGTGATGGTAGTAGTCTTGGCAATCCTGGTGCTGGTGGATGGGGAACAGTACTTAAATATAAAAATACGGTCAAAGAAATATGTGGCGGTAAAAAAAATACTACAAATAATCAAATGGAACTACAAGGTGCAATTGAGGGTTTAAAACTTTTAAAAGAGCCATGCGAAGTTGAAATTATTAGTGATAGCAAATATGTTGTTCAAGGCATAAATGAGTGGCTTAAAAATTGGATTAAAAACAATTGGAAAACTGCAAGTAAAAAACCTGTCAAAAATGTTCAATTATGGCAAGAATATGATAAAATATCACAACCTCATAAAATAAAAGCAATATGGGTAAAAGGGCATGCGGGTCACGAAGAAAACGAAAGATGTGATGAATTAGCTAGAAATGAAGCAGAAAATTTTAAATAAGGAAAATGAAAAATGAAAAAGTTTACACAACTTGAAAAGTGTTTGGATTATCAGTTTAAAGATAAAAATCTGATAATCGAGGCTCTAACACATAAAAGTTTTAAAAAATCATATAACAATGAAAGACTAGAATTTTTAGGGGATGCTGTTTTGAATTTAATTGTAGGAGAATATTTATTTAATGAATTTCCAAATTCAAATGAAGGCGATTTATCTAAAACTAGAGCTTCTTTGGTAAACGAACAAGGTTTTACAAAATTAGCAATTGCTATTGATTTGGGTGATTATATATATTTATCAGATGCAGAAGAAAGAAATCAAGGAAGAAAAAAAGCTTCAATTCTTTCAGATGCTTTTGAAGCTATTATGGGAGCTGTTTATATTGAAGCAGGTATTGAAACTTTACGAGCTATTATCTTAAAATTACTTGAAAGCTCTTATGATAAAATCAATCTAGATGTACTTTTTAGCGATTATAAAACTGCTTTGCAAGAAATAACACAAGCAAGATTCGGCTGTATTCCTGAATACAGATTAGAAAAGGCAACTGGTCCAGATCATCAAAAAGAATTTGAATTATCTTTATGGATAAATGATAAACTTTATGCGAATGCTTGCGGAAAAAGTAAAAAACTAGCACAACAATCAGCAGCAAAAATAACACTTGAAAAATTAAGAATTAAAAATTAAAAACTCAATAAGGCTAATTATATGAATACATTTGGGAAAAGATTTAGATTTACAACATTTGGCGAATCACATGGAAAAGCTTTAGGCGTAGTTGTAGATGGTGTTCCAGCTTGTATAAAAATAGATGAAAATTTTATTCAAAAAGAGATGGACAAAAGAAGACCAGGAAAAAGTAAATATGAAACATCAAGAAAAGAGAGTGATAAAGTTGAGATTTTAAGTGGTGTTTTTGATGGATTTACCACTGGCACTTCTATAGGTATGGTGATTTTTAATGAAAATCAAAAAAGCAAAGATTACTCAAATGTAAAAGATTTATTTCGTCCAGGACATGCTGATTTTACTTATTTTCAAAAATATGGAATTAGAGATTATAGAGGTGGCGGACGAAGTAGTGCAAGAGAAACATCTGCAAGAGTAGCGGCAGGAGCAATTGCAAAACTACTTTTAAAAGAACTTAATATAGAAGTAAAAAGCGGTATTTGTGAAATCGCAGGAATACAAGCTGATATACAAGATTTTGAATATTCAAAAACAAGCTCAATATATGCTTTAGATTCAAATAAAGAAAACAAACAAAAAGAAGCAATTCAAACTGCAATAAATTCTCATGATAGCGTTGGAGGCGTAGTTTTAATAAAGGCTTTAAATGTTCCAGCAGGATTGGGTGAGCCTATGTATCATAAATTAGATGGTCAAATTGCAAGTGCAATGATGGGATTAAATGCTGTAAAAGCTGTAGAAATTGGTGATGGAATACAAGCTTCAAGAAGTAAAGGCAGTATAAATAATGACCAAATTACATCAAAAGGTTTTGAGACAAATCACAGTGGAGGAATACTCGGTGGAATTAGTAATGGAGATGATATCGTTGTCAAAGTATATTTTAAGCCAACTCCATCAATTTTTTGTGAACAAAAAACTGTAGATATAAATAACAATGATAAAACCTACTTATTAAAAGGAAGGCATGATCCTTGTGTAGCTATTCGTGGAAGTATAGTATGTGAATCACTTCTTGCACTTATACTTGCAGATATGTTACTTTTAAATATGAATTCTAAAATTGATTATTTAAAAAATATGTATTCTTTATAATTTTGATTTTAATGAAGTAATATAAACCGTCATTTAAAGGACTGGGCTAAATTTCCAATAATTACAAACCAACCATCAATGATGATAAAAAAGATTAGTTTTATAGGCAATGATATCATAACTGGAGGCAACATCATCATACCTAAACTCATTAAAATAGAAGCAACAATAATATCTATAACTAAAAACGGTAAAAATATTAAAAATCCTATCTCAAAGGCAGTACGAAGTTCACTTATTACAAAAGCTGGCATAAGTAAAGTTAATTGTACATCTTCTATATTTTTTGGATTTTCCTCTTTTTTGATACGATAAAAAAGTGCTAAGTCTGTTTCTCTTGTATTTTTAATCATAAAATCTTTAAATGGAGTTGTCGCTTTTTCAAATGCTACTTCATATGTAATCTTTTCTTTCATATAAGGATTTATTCCCTCATCCCAAGCTTTTTGTCCATAAGGTTGCATAATAAAAAATGTTAAAATTAAGCTTAATGATATAATGATTTGATTTGGTGGAGATTGTTGCAAACCCATAGCTTGTCTTAAAAGAGAAAATACAATTATAAGTCTTGTAAAACTTGTAGCCATTAGTAATAAAGTAGGTGCTAAAACAAATAGCATTAAAATAATTGCTACATTTATTGTCTTTACAAATTGTTCTGGTTGATCCACTGCTGCTACTGATAAATTTATCATAGGAGCTGAATCTGCAGCAAATAAAGACTGTGCTAAAATTAAAATTAAAAAGATAAATATTTTTTTATAAATCATCGTGGAATTTTATCATAAGTTTCATTACTATTTAGTACAGCGGTTAGTTTTGTACCGTACAAATAAATAGTCCAAGATATATATATCCACAAAAAGAAAAAAAGCAAAACACTAAGTGAGCCATAAATTGTAGCATATGCAGTATTGTATATTATATATATAGCAAATAATTTTTTTGTTAAACTTAAAATAGCAATAGTAACAAAAGATCCAATCATGGCTGATTTTAAAGATACTTTTGCTGTAGTTGATATTTTAAATACAAGCATAAGCAACCACCACATAAATACAAAGGAAGCTAACTGCGTAAGAAATTCTCCGTCAAGCACAGATGATGTTAAAATAAACAATAAAAACATAATTGGTATTAATACTAAAAAACTGATATATAAAAAAAACATTTTATGAATAGGTCGTTTTTTTGCATTGTATATTTTATTGATAATATCTTCATAATTATTAAAAAATAATGTAAAAACAAACAGAAGATAAAATATACCAATAGAGCCTAATTTATTTGAGTTTGATAAAAACTTATGGATATTTGTAGTGATAGTCTCAGAATGCGTTGGATTTATAAAGTCTAAAATAAAAAGTGTAAAAAGTGATAAATAGTTATCAAAAATTGGCATACTTGACACAACAACAATCAGAAGAGCCAAAATTGGAAGAAAAGAAAAAATAGTAAAAAAGCTTAAACTTGCTGAATAGTATAAAGTATCATCATTGAAAAAATCAATTATCTTTTTAATGATATTTGGCAAATTATTATAATCCCATCTTAAATGGATTTAAAATATTATTAGGGTCAAAAGCTTTTTTGATGTTTTTAAAAAGTTCCATTTCTGCTTTATTAAATGCAATATGCATATAAGGAGCTTTCGCAGTTCCAATACCGTGTTCTCCGCTTAATGTTCCACCCATATCAACTACTGCTTGAAAAATTTCTTCAATTGCTTTGTGTCCATTTTCCATCTGTTTTTCATCATCTTTGTCTTTTACCATAGCATTAACATGAATATTTCCATCTCCTGCGTGACCAAAACAAGGTATTTGTAAATCGTACTTTTCACCTATGGCATAAATAGCTTTTAGAGCATCTGGCAACTTACTTCTAGGAACTGATATATCTTCATTTAATTTTTTGTTTCCAAAAATAGTGATAGATGGGGAAGCATTTTTTCTTGCATACCAAAGTTCATTTGCTTGTGCTTCATCTTGTGCGATTACAAAAGAAGTTGCCCCATTTTCTTTAAATGATTTATCCAAAGTTTCAAGTTGAAATTTTATTTCATCTTCCAAGTTACCATCGACATCACCTACTAAAATAGCTCCTGCATCTTTTGGCAAATCTACATTTAATTTTTCTTTTAGTGCCTTAATCACAAGTGCATCCAAAAATTCCATAGCAACTGGATTTGCTCCACTTGCCAAAGATTTAAAAACAGCATTCATAGCTTTATTTACATCTGGGAATATTCCCATATAGGTTTGTTTATATTTTGGCTTTGGTATTAGTTTTAATGTAATTTCAGTAATAATCGCAAGAGTTCCTTCGCTAGCAATTAATATTCCAGCAACATTATATCCCGCAACATCTTTGATAGTTTTTTTACCAGCGCGTATAATTTCTCCATTTGGCAAAACAGCTTTTAGTGCCATAACATAATCTTTTGTTATACCATATTTTGCGGCTCTCATTCCACCTGCATTTTCACTTACATTTCCACCTAAAGTCGAATATTCTTCGCTTGCAGGATCAGGAGGGTAAAACAGTCCAACCTCTTCTGCTGCATTTTGTAAATCTTTATTTATAAGTCCTGGCTGAACAATTGCAACCATATTTTGCATATCTATTTCAAGAAGTTTATTCATATATTTTTCAAGAGATAATATAATTCCTCCTGAAGCTGGAAGAGCGCCACCAGTAAAACCACTTCCTGCACCTCTTGGAACTATAATGATTTTATTGTCATTACAGTATTTTAAAATTTTACTTACATCATTTTCATCTCTTGGAAAAATTACAGCATCAGGTTCGAATCTATCTCGTGTAGCATCATAACAATAAGCTAGTAAATGTGCTTTATCAGATTTTATATTTTGTTCTCCAACAAAACTTGCTAATTGTTTTAAATGCTTTTGATCTACCATGGTAATTTATCTAATAATTTTCTAATGGTTAGTGTGCCATCATCATTACTATTATTGTTTTTTGTTTTTGAATTATAAGTTGTATTGTTTACTAAAGATAAATAAAATTCATCATAGTTACTTATCTCATCATCTCCAAAATTCCAAAATTGTTTTTTTATATCTTGTACTTTTGTAAAAAATGGCGTTTGTGTACTTTTATCGTCAATATCTAGTTGAATAGTATCAAGTACTTTAAGTGAATTTGTATCCAAAATATATAAATTATTTTTTACTGCTATAAAAATTGTTCCCAAATCATAATCTTTACAAAACTTTTGGATATCATTTTGTTCAGGCACTGGTAATGAATTTACTTTTAGATGTGCTGCAAAAATATCAGAATCTAAAAAATTTTGCTTAGGATACAAACTCTTAATTGTTTTAAATGTTTCATTATTTGGTATTATCAATAAACTTGAATTATACATATGGTTCAGAATAAAAGAGTCTCCATCCTGTGGCTGAAGATTTGATGTAGGAATTGCATTTTGAACTAAAATTGTTGCTTTAGATAAATTTAAAATTGATTTATCTTTTGAGGTAGATTCAACAACTGCATCAGCTACAACTAAAGAATCATTATTTTTATATTCATGTACAATAATACCACTTTGTCCAACGATAAGATTTCCAATATCAATTTGTGCTTTTTGTCCTCTTGCATTGCTAATTTTAATTGTTTTTGTTTTTAAATTTATTTTTTGTATATGTTGAATTGATTTCTGTTTTTTTATCTTACTTGTGTTTATTTTTTTTGATTCATTATTTGTATTTATTTTCGTATTTATATATTTTGTTTTTTTTCGCAATAAATAAACATAATCATCGCCATTTTCAGCTGGTGTTACTGTTTTTTTAACTACCACCCAACCCTCTTTTTTCATATCTTCTAAAGATTTAAAATTACCACATTCACCACCACGAAGAGGTGCTTTTTCTATTGGATTATCTCCATCCCAATCATTTTTAAAACAACGCGTATTTTCTTTAGCTTTTTTGACTTTTAGTTTTTCAGTTTTTTCTTTTTTTGCAATTTCAATTGGACTTAATACTTTAATTTTTCTTTGTAATACATAGAAAAAATCATTTCCATTTTCAGCGGGAAGCACTCTTTTTTCTTTTACTTTCCAACCCTCTTTTTTCATATCTTCTAAAGAATTTTCATTATAACATTCGCCACCATTTAAAAGGGCTTGATCTATTTTTTTAGGATCACCTGTCCAATCATCTCTAAAACAACGAGTAATTTCCATTGTTTTTACTCTTTTGGCAGCTTCTTCTTTTGTGATTTTTTTAGTTAAAATAAAGATATAATCATCACCGTTTTCAACAGGCATTACTGTTTTTTCTTTTACTTTCCAACCATCTTTTTTCATATCTTCTAACGTTTTTTCATTGTAACATTCTTTACCACTAAGCGGAGTTTGTTCTATTGTTGATGCTTCTTCCCAACTTTCTTTAAAACAACGAGCAGTATCCTCAAGTATATTTGCAAATGTAGTTGCTGATATACCAAGTAGCAGTATAAATAATAATCTCATCAGTAGCCTTATATATTAAATTTTGAACTTTTATTGTATCTAAAAGAAGTTTAATTTTATAGATAATTTATTTCATCAAAATATTCTTTATAAAACGGCAAAGTAATTTTTTTAAAATTTTTTTTATTTTTATAAAGATTTATATACCAATCGAATTTAATATTTGCATTTTTTAATGCTTGTTGAGATAATAAAGTGTCATTTATGCTTCCTAAAGCACTCGGACTTATTAGAATTGTTTTACAAGTAAATTCTTTAATTAAATCTATCATAAAATAAGATTTAGTTATTGGAACCATTAAACCACCGGCTCCCTCAATTATAAGAATATCGCAAAATTTAAGAAGATAGTTTGCTTTTTCTTTAATAAAATTAACATTTATTTTTGTATTTTTTGATGCTACAAATGGAGATGCTGGAAGTTTAAATTTATATGGCACCACATCATCTATTGTTGCTTGAAAATCTGAATTTAATTTTTTTGTTAAATTTAACATTTTCATGCCATCATTTGGCTTATCAGATACACCTGTTTCTATTGGTTTAAAATATCCTACTTTTTTACCTTTTTTGGCAAATTTTTTTAAGAATATTTCACAAGCTTTTGTTTTTCCTATATCTGTATTTGTTGCAGTTATAAAAAAGATTTTTTTCTGATTTTTCAAAATGAATTCCTTGAATTGCTATGGTTTTGATTGTATCTAAATTACCATTATGATATAATATCAAGTATAATTTGAGATAAAAAAAGCAAAAGGTTTTAAAAATTGGCAAACAAAATAGAGTATGAAACAGATACACAAATAGAGGTCGAGGAACCAAAAAAATATAAAGTTTTATTATTAAATGATGATTTTTCTACTATGGATTTTGTAATAGATATATTAAAAAAAGTATTTAGAAAGTCAGAAAATGAATCAGCAAATATAATGCTTATGGTTCATAATAATGGTAAGGCATTATGTGGAATTTATACTTATGAGATTGCTAAAACAAAAGTTGCACAAGTAAAACATAATGCTAAAAAAGCAGGTTTTCCTTTAAAAGCAGTAATGGAATCAGAATGATAAGCAAAGAATTACAAAAAATATTTGCAATGTCAATAAGCTACGCAAAAGCTAACAATCATGAGTATATAACACAAGAGCATATATTTTTATACATAATACAAGATGAGCAAATATTTACAATGCTTTATGATTTAGGAATAGATAGCAAAGAGGTTTTAAAAAAATTAAAAAAATATATAATGGAAAATACTCCAAAATTTCCACCAGAATTTACCAATGATGATCCAATGGAAACTATTACTTTGACTACAGTTATTGAAAATATGATAGCTAGAGTCAGTGCAAATGGAAAAGAAAATGCTGGAATTGATGATATGTTTGTAGCAATTTTAAAAGATGAAAAAGCTTATAGTACATATTTATTAAAATCGCAAGGATTAGAAAGAGTTGATATTCTTGAAGAGATTAGTCATGGTGATTCAGACATCGAAGATTTAGATGAAGCAGAAGAAGATGAATTTGAAGATGATTTATCACATAAAAAGAAAAAAGAAAATGCGCTAAATCAAAATAGTATTGAGCTAGTATCTCTTGCAAAAGAAGGAAAAATTGATCCTGTTATTGGAAGAGATTCTGAAGTTAAAAGAGTTATTGAAATTTTAGGAAGAAGAAAGAAAAACAACCCTTTGCTTTTAGGAGAAACCGGAGTTGGAAAAACTGCAATAGCCGAAGCTCTTGCTTTAAAAGTAGTAAAAGCTGATGTTCCAACAGAATTGTTAGAATCAAAAATTTATATGCTTGATATGGGTGCATTAATAGCTGGAACTAAATATCGTGGAGATTTTGAAAAAAAATTAAAAGCTGTTATTAAAGAATCTGTAAAAGACAAGGATGCAATTCTTTTTATAGATGAAATACACTCCATCGTAGGAGCTGGTAGTGTTGGAAATAGTTCTTTGGATGCCTCAAATATTTTAAAACCATTTCTTAGTAGTGGACAACTTAGGTGTATTGGAGCTACTACTTACGAAGAATATAGAAATGATTTTAGTAAAGATAAAGCATTTAGTAGAAGATTTGCAAAAGTTGATATTCAAGAACCTAGTATTGATGATGCTGTAAAAATTCTTGAAGGATTGAAGCCAACATACGAAGAGTTTCATAAACTTAAATTTGAAGATGGAAGTTTGCGACTTTGCGTTGAATTAGCTAAAAAATTTATAAACGATAGATTTTTGCCTGATAGTGCTATTGATGTTATGGATGAAGTTGGAGCTAGTAAAAAGTTTAAAAGCAAATCATTGAAAAAAAATTTAAAAGTAACTATGACTGATGTAGAAACAACTATTTCAAAAATGGCTCAAATACCTGCCAAAACAGCTACTTCATCAGATCTATCTTTACTTCAAAAATTAGAAATCAATTTACAAAAAAAAGTTTTTGGTCAAGATGAAGCAATTACAACTATAAGTAAAGCTATTAAAATAAATCGTTCTGGAATGGGAGAAAACAATAAACCAATTGGAAGTTTTCTTTTTACTGGAAGTACAGGAGTTGGTAAAACAGAAGTAGCGAAAGAATTAGCAAATGTTCTTGGTGTAAATTTTGAGCGATTTGATATGAGTGAATATGGAGAAGCCCATACTGTAAGTAGATTGATAGGTGCGCCTGCTGGATATGTTGGATATGATAAAGGTGGACTTTTAACTGAAAGCATTAGAAAACATCCTCACACTGTTTTATTGCTTGATGAGATAGAAAAAGCACATCCCGATTTGATGAGTTTACTACTTCAGGTTATGGATAATGCAACTTTAACTGACAACAATGGAAGTGTTGCAGATTTTCAAAATGTTATTCTAATAATGACTTCAAATTTAGGCGCAAGAGAATCTAGCGTAATGGGATTTGCAAAAGATGATAATCTGAATACGGATAAAGCTGTAAATAAATTTTTTGCACCAGAATTTAGAAATAGACTTGATGCTGTTGTAAAATTTGCGCAATTAGATGAAAAAATAGTAATAAAAGTTGTTGGAAAATTTATAAAAGAATTAAGCGAAAACTTAAAAGATAAAAATATCAAGATTTCAATAACTGCCAAAGCAAAAAAAGAATTGGCAATATTAGGTTATGATAAAAAAATGGGAGCTAGACCATTGCAAAGAATTATAACCGCAAAAATAAAAGAGCCATTGACAGATGAAATATTGTTTGGTAAGTTAGTTAATGGTGGAGTTGTTAAGATAAATTTTGTTAGAGGTGAATTTACTTTTGCATATACAACAGCTTAAGCCTAATTCTTTATCATTTCCAAATCCATTGGAAGCTGATGATAGAGGATTGTTGGCTTTTGGTGGAGATTTATCATCGAAAAGACTTTTAAAAGCATATCAAATGGGAATATTTCCTTGGTTTAATGAAGAAGACCCGATTCTTTGGTGGTCGCCAAATCCTAGATTTGTTTTGGATTTGGATGAAGTACATATCTCAAAATCATTAAAAAAAACTATAAAAAAAGAAATCTTTGAAATACGATTTGATACAAATTTTGTACAAGTTATGATTAAATGTGCATCAGCCAAAAGACCTGACCAAGATAATACTTGGATAGTATCAGATATGATAGAAGCTTATAGTGAACTTTTTTCTTTAGGAGTTGCACATAGTTTTGAAGCTTTTTATGAAGGCAAATTAGTTGGTGGTGGGTATGGAGTGATTGTTGGAAATATCTTTTGTGGCGAATCTATGTTTGCAAAAAAAACAGATGCCTCAAAAGTAGCTTTTGTGGCACTTGTCAAAAAACTTAAAAAGCAAGGTTTTAAATTAATAGATAGCCAGATTCACACAAAACATTTAGAAACTTTTGGAGCAAAGCGTATAAGCAGAAAAGAATATTTAACAAAATTATCAAATGCTTTAAAAAATTCTAAGAAATTTTGATTTAATATAGTTTTACGGATGTGGAATCTTTATTTTAGAATTTAATAAAAATCCTACAAGAACCACAAGAGATAAAACTATATTTTCATTACCAATTATTTCAAACACACATCCCAAATAAACAATCCATAAAAATATTGCTCCAAGTGGTGTAGGAACTCCAATGAAATATTTGCTTACTTCCCCAGCATCCGCATCTATATTAAATTGTATCAATCTTCTTAATCCCGATATTATATAATACACAAAAGCAAAAATCACAAAGGTTGTACTTAAAACTTCCAATTCTTTACCATCAATGACTCCAAAAAAGATAAACATAGTAGGAACTATCACAAATGATAAAAAATCAGCAAATGAATCAAGCTGAACACCAAATTCAGTAGATAAATTAAATTTTCTAGCAATTTTACCATCTATAATATCAAATGCGCCAGCACACCAAGCAAATACAGCAGCTGTAAAAAATTTATCATGAGTTAAAAAATAAATTGCTAAAACCCCTGCTCCTATATTTAAAAAAGTAACCATATTTGCCAAATTGAAATGATGATTTTTGTTAAATAAAAAAGATGTCATAATAATTCTCCTAATTGTGTTTCATTGTATATTTTTATATTATTTTGCATAAGAAGATTTGCAGTTAAGCCTTGTCCTTTTATCAAAGTTCCATCAAAATTACCATCATAAATTTCAATATTTCCGCAAGATGGTGACTTAGCTTTTAATAGTGCTATTTTAATATCATATTGTTTGCAAAGTTGCAAAGTTTGTATAGCTCCATCCGTAAAAAAATCTGTCGTATCAATTCCAAGTTCATTTTTTACAACAAGCGGATTAAAGCTTTGCACTTCATTTGGAATTCTAGGTATTGTCATACCACTAGCAACCTCTGGACAAAATGAAATTAATTTATATTTTTGACTTAAACTTTCCAAATCTTTTATAAGATTGTTGCCACCATTATATTTTACATTTTCACCCATCAAGCAGGCACTAATAAGTAATTTTTGTTTTTTATTCATCTTCTTTGTCCAAATCATCAGGATTAAAAAAAGTATTTGGATGAAAATTTTTAAAAGCAGATTTCATCGATACAAATATTTGCGGATTATCAACTTCTAATTTTGCTAATAATTCTTTTATATTATCTCTTGCGTGTGGCTGTTTAATATCTATTTTTGTTGAAGGGCAACCATCATCAGAACTTATAACTTTTATTTCATTATCAGAAGCAAATCCTCTTAGCTGTCGTTCACGACAAAAAATCAGTGGACGAATTACCATCAAGCCATTATTTGCTTTATAAATCGGTGGCATACTTCTCATACTTCCATTATAAAAAAAGTTCATAAAAAAACTCTCCATTGCATCATCCAAGTGATGACCAAGAGCTAATTTATTAAAACCATTATCTAAGGCATAAGTATAGAGATACCCTCTTCTCATTCGACTTACAAAGCTACAAAATGAACTGTTTTTTCTAATTTTTTCTTTTGAAATATCAAAAATTTCAGTATCTATTATTTCATGATCTATTTCATGTTCTTTACAATGATCAACTAAAAATTGAACTTCTTCACCCATCCCATAAGTAATAGTAACAGCTTTAAATTCAAAATTAAACGGTGTATGTTTTTGCATTCTTTTTAAAGTATGGATTAAAGTTAAAGAATCCTTTCCTCCACTAAATCCAACTAAAACTTTATCGCCCTCTTTAATTAAATTATATTGAGCATTTGTCTGCCCTGTAATTCTTGATAATTTTTTACTAATTTCTAACAATATACACCCTAATCTTTTTTTATTTCATCTTTTGTTTTAGATAAAGTCTTAATTCTATCTTCAAAATATTTTTTTTCAAGCTCTTTTTGAGTTTTAAGTGAAGACAGTTTTACATTTGCCTCATTTAGTATTGCATTTATTTGTATTTCATTTTTATTTTTTAATGAATACCAAATAATTATACCACCAAATATAGCACCTAAAATAAATATTATAATTTCAATCATTATTCTTTATCCCTTCAATAAACTTCTTTTCTATGAGCTATTCTAATTATAGCGATTACCAATAAATTATTTTCTTTTAAATATATTATTCTGTAGCTTCCAGCTCTTTTCCTAAATTTACCTTTATGTTTTCCCTTTAACGATTTGTCGTTTGAAAAATTACCATTTTGTAAATCTATAATTTTATTTCCAATTAATTGTTTCGACACAATATCTAGTTTTAAAAATTCTTTTTGAGCCTCTTGCTCAAAAGCAATATTAAACACTAATTCCAGCTTGAGCAAATACAGCTTCAAGTGGCACAACTTTTGTTTTTCCACTTTTTAAATTATCTATTCTTTTATCTGCTACCATTTCATCTAATTTATCAAAATAAAATTCAATTGCTTTTTCGATTAAACCAGTTCTTGTTTTGTCCAATTCATTTGCATATTCATCCAAATGTTGAACCATATCTTTTTCAAGTCTAATATTTATTGCTTGTTTCATAAGATTTCCTTTGTCACTTTGTAGATACAATTGTAGTGTAAATATTTTTTATTGTCAATCTTTTTTAAGTATATGAAGATACTCATAAGTTTTATTTGCTTTATGATTTCTATTTTCTGTTTTATCTGCTTTAAATCTTTGATATTCTTTTATTTCTAAACCATATTTTCCATATTTTTCCATAATATTTTTGACATCTTTTTCACTCATCAAACCTTCATTGTTGTAACTTAAAAATATATATTTAAATTTAGCATTTTTTATTAAATTTTCAAAACTATTATGTACTTCACCTTTTTTACAATAATCTGAACGAGTATATTCTCTTAATCCTGTTTTACCCTTTGGGGCAAAACTATCGTATTTAGTAATTGTATTTAACATATGATAATTAGAGCTATATTGTCTTTGGTTATATGGTGGGTCTAAATATAAGATATCTCCACTTATTTCTTTTATTAATTCATTGCTATCCATATTAAAAACTTGATGTGAATTATCATTTTCTATAAAATGAGCAGGTTGTAAAATTAAGTCTTTAGAAGCAGATTTTTTAATATGTTTTAAAAATGCACCATAAACGGAAGCTGTATTTGCTATTTTATCAGCACTTTCAAGAAGTGAAGCTAATAAAAAATAATATAAATTATCTCCTATTTCTTTATTGTCATACCACTCTTTTATCTTGGTTCTAATAGTATCTATTTTCTTACCATTCTCATCACCAAAATATTGTCTCTCACTTCCACTACCCATACAATAATTCTGATATATAAATCCATTATCTATTAATGGTAAATTATTAAGTTCTTCAATATATTTCTCTTTGCCTTGTATCTCTTCATGATTTTCAATATAGTTTTTATTTAATACATAACTATAATGCTCTAAATCATTACTTATAACTTGCTTTACTTCTTTTTTAAAAGTTCTACCTACTATTCCTGTTCCAGCAAATATATCACAAAATACTTTTTGAGATAAATCATTTCCAACTACTTTTTTAACTTCTTCTTGTATCCAAGAAGATAATTTAATAAATTTTGAGCCTATATAATTCACTTGTTAACCTTTTTATTCTCAATAATTTCTAATGGACTAACCTCTAAAAATTCTGCTAATTCAATAACATTACTTTTTATAGGATTAAACTTTTCAGATAATATATTTGAAATTTGATTTTTAGAAATACCTAATACTTCTGCTAATTGAGTTTGATTATTTATCTTTTTTTTTGCCATTAATTCTTTTACCTTGAATTTGTTTATTTTCAAAATTATATCCTATAAAAACTTAAAATACAAGTATTTTATTAACTTTATCATAATATTTTATTAATCCTTAATTTGTAGTTCTTGTCTAAATGCTATTGGATCATACCAAAAGCAACCAATACAACCTATTTCTGTTGTAAAATTAATATTACCTTTTGTAAAAGACACGGGATAACCTAATAATTGAGCATCATATCTTAAATTAGTTTCATTACACTCTTTACAAAATTGTCTTTTTGCATCATTTGCAGGTTTACTTAATGGTTGAAAATCATCTACAAGTTGTGTTCTAGTATTCATGATTCTTTCATCAACTTTTCTACCATCTTTATGGTCAACTTCTACCTTATGGTCACAACTTCTATTTGTACCAAGAACTATACATCTTTTTTGTGATATTTCTCTTTTAATATCTGCTCTAATGGTTTGTGAAATATTTCTATCATTTGAAGTATTAAATCCATTTAACCTAATTCTATCAATTTTATTTCCACTTGTGATGGATTTATCAACTTCTAAAATATATTGTTTTGCTAAAGATGAAGATTTCCTTCCCCAACTTAAACCATTTAATAATTCCAAAGATGAATAATTATTAATAAATTCTGTTGTATTTACCCATCTTGATACACCATCATCATTTGGATTTGATAACTTTATAAATAATTCTTTTTGTGTTGCCATTAAATTATTACCTGATTAATTATTTGCCAATTATTATTATAATCTATTTCTTTAAAAATTATATTTCCATTATTTATTTCATACTCAAAATATCTTAATGCTAGTACATTACTAAAACTATTAAAATTTATAAACTCTTGGTATCTTAATTGTTTCTTTTTAATACCGCTAATTTTATATCCTATAACGATTGGCTGAAAAGAGCCTGCGTTAAAATTTTGGAATCTATTTTGAAGCCATTGTATATATTTAAAAACTTGTGAAGTTGTTTGTGGTGGAATTTCATCTTTTTTTACTTCTATTATATTGAAAATGTTATTTGTGTCAACACTTAATATATCAATAGCCTGCATACCTGCTCCTGAATATACTTCATTTCCAAGCCATTGAATATTATTAAAAATTAAATTAGGGAAATTTTGAATTAATAAAGAGTGTAAATGACTTTCAATATATTGTCCAGTTAGTATCATAGCTTTAATATTTGGATTTACTCCTTGCCCAGCATAAGGGCTAGTATTTATACTGGTAATAATTTGTGAATTTGAAAATGAATAATTATTGCCTAATAATGGAGTATTATTATTAATATTTGATACTATATTATAAATTATATTAAATTCATTTTTAAATAATGGACTACATCCTCTACCACCTTTTAGCTTTCTGTATAAAATACTCCACAATATGTCTGTTACATTATTTGGTAATATATCAATTAAATTAAATTCATCAACACCATTGGGAAATATAATATCAGGAGAAATTAAGGCTCTATATTGAAGGGTTACATTATTATCTCCTAAAAATGGTAAAATGTTTGGTTGCAAATAATGACTATTGTCATAAAATGGAAGTGACGAAACTTTAAAAAAACCATAAAATTTTTTTGTTTTTTGAACATAAAAAATAATTTTATCATTAATTTGTAATCTCGCAATATCCTTCCATAAGCCTATATTAAAATTATTATTTGAATTACCAGTTCCAACAAATCCATATTCAATATGACATTTTAAACTAATTTCATCTACGACAAATAAGTGATAATTCATTTAAAACTCCTTCTTAAAAACATAAATATATTCATGTTTAAATATATAATAATCACTATTTAAGGCTCTATATCTCCAAATGCCACCAACACCAAGTTTTCCACGATTACCCTCAATATTTTTTATAATAGTACCTTTTAATTTTACGTTAAAATTTCTTTTTATCATATCCATACAGTAAAATCCAAGTGGTACTACTTCGCTGTTTTTATACACATCACCAATAACAATAGCAAAATATCTACCTTTGTCTAAGTGTTTTAATGTATTTTCACAAATAATTTTAAATTGTTTTACAAATTCATTGATATTATCAATTTGAGATAAATCATCTTTGTTTTCAGTAAATTTAACTATATCCATATAAGGTGGGTGCATAAGTACAAATTGTACATTTTTAGAATTAAATTTTTTTTCTGCATTTTCTATATTTTCATTTACTTGTAATTCATCTAATGAATTACAATGGCTGATATAGAATTTATCTGTATAACTTTCATCATTCATGCTATTATTTACATAGTCTAGCATTTCTGGATTTATATCAAATCCTACATATTTACGATTTAATTTTTCACACTCAAAAAGTGTTGTACCACTTCCCATAAATGGTTCTAATATAATTTCATTTTCTTTTGTATATCTTCTGATTAATTGATTTGGAATTTGAGGTATAAAATTTCCGTGGTAAACATTTTTATGCTTACCACTTTTATCTCTTTCAGTTATCATCCAAAGAGAATCTGTATTTATGTCAAGTTCTTTCCAATTTTTTAAATCTAAATTATTATGTTTCACAATTCATCCTTTTTATCGAAAGAATACCGTAAATTATTTTTATTCATAAAAAATATGTCATTTTGTAATGTTTTGATATTTTAAACATCACTTTTATTATTTTCTTCACCAATCTCAACATCAATTATCTTATCACTATCATACCCAAGCTCTTTAAGTCGCTCAACCAAAGGTGGATGCGAATAGTGAAAAAATATGTATATAGGATGAGACAAAGGAAAAGATTTATTTTCATTAGCAAGCTTCAACAATGCATTCACTAGGTCTTCTTTACTTGATAAATCACTTCCAAATTCATCTGCTGCATATTCATTGTGTCGGCTCATAGCACTTATTAAAGGCATTAAGAAAAATGACAGTATCGGGCTAAACATCATAAATACAAGTATAATTGCATAAGGCTTATTTTCTAATCCAAGTTGCAAAAATAATTCCTGTGGCAAGTTTCCAAAAATCGCAAAAAACACAAACATTACAAAACCCATAATTCCAATATTTTTTAATATATCGCCATTTTTAAAATGTCCCAATTCGTGTCCTAATACTGCTAAAAGCTCATTGTGTGTTAATTTTTCTATCAAAGTGTCAAATAAAACAACTCTTTTTGTTTTTCCAAGTCCTCCAAAATAAGCATTTAAACGATTGTCCCTTTTGCTTGCATCTACACTAAAAACACCACTACTTTTAAAATCAACATCTGCTAAAAGCTTATTAATTTTATTTGCCAATTCCTCATCTTCTAACGGACTAAATTTATCAAACATTTTATCTCTTATCAAAGGATAAAGCATATTGATTAAAATTATTACAGCAAAAATAAAACAAAATCCCCATATCCACCAATTAGGAAAATTTTCAATTATAAGAGTCAATCCAGCTATTACCGCACTCCCAAAAATCAAAAACAACATCCCGCTTTTTGCTGTATCTTTTATATAAAGAGATGATGTCATATTTGAAAAGCCGTATTTTTTATCTAACTTAAAAGTACTATACAAGCTAAAAGGCAATGATAAAATCCAGTTTATAATTATAAATAAATCTATAAATATAACCGCTTTTTGCCAACCATCAAAAGAAGCCGTAGACTCATCCAAAGCAACCAATCCAAAACCAATCCAAACAAAAAATAAAACAAAATCATATATTGTAGTTATGATACTTAATTTTTGTGATTCCATACCATAATCCGCTGCTGATAAATATTTTTCTTTATCTAGTATTATTGGGCTAAAATATTTGGCTTTTTTTATAAAACCTACTTGCATAAATGATGTATAAATACTTATTAAAAAATAAATACAATATCCTAAAATTGCGATTTCTAACATTAATTTTCTTCCTTTAAATTTTTTTTAATTTAATAAATTCTATTCTTCCAATATTCTGGTTTTCTATGCAAATTAGCAATTGCTACTATCAAAATATCATCATTTTTTATTTGATATATAACACAATAAGGAAAATTTTTAACCAAACATCGTCTTGTGTTTTTTGTGATTTTTTGCCAACCTGATGGATAAAAAGATATTCTTCCTAGAGCATTTTTGATTTCTTTTAAAAATCTATATCCCAAATCCTGCTGTTGAAATTCATGATATTGAAAAGAATCATCCAATTCTATCTGAGCAATATCTAAAAAATTAAATTTCATATTTATCAAAAACTTCTTTCATTGATACAGTTTTAAGCTTTCCATTTGAATATGCTTTTAATCTATCTTCAGCTTCATCATTCCATTGCTGTTCGATTGTTTGATTTGGAATATCTAAACTCATTAATAATTTATCTATCAACTGAACTTTTTCTAATGGCTGCATAACCATTGCTTCATCGTATATTGATTGTACTGCTAACATTAATTTTCTTCCTTTAATTGCGTAAAAAAATCATTATATTTTTTTACTGTCTTTTTATCGTCTGTGATATGTACCACTTCGTAGTTTTCCTTGAAAGATTTTTTTGTCCAATTTGCACTACCAAATATCACTATATTTTTATCAATTATAGCTAATTTTGTATGTAATTTTCTTTTGGTTTTTTTAGCTTTTATTTTTTTTGTAAACTTCAATTCAGTTTTACCATAAAATACAGTAATTTTTACATCTTTTTTTGATGCTTTTTTAAGTGCTTTATAAAACTTTTCATAACTGAAATTATATATAGCGATATCTATTTTTTTATCTGCATTATTTAATAGTTTTACAATATGATCTTTAGCTTTTTTAGAATCTTTTGGTAAAAAATAAATTTTATCCAAAGCATAAGATTGATTAAAAAATAA
>JAOZVJ010000093.1:0-4779 GCA_029938215.1 Arcobacteraceae bacterium
AGATTTAATATTTGTATTTTTTAGAATTTCTAAAGTAGCTTTTTTATAGTATATGACTTGTTTATTGTGTTCATTGTTCATTTGTGTTGTTGTCTTGTAATCGCAAATAATATACTCTTTTTCTCTCTTTATAAGTAAATCCAAAATTTTAATTTTCCCATCAAACATTAGTGCTTGTTCTTTTGTATATGTAGCATTTTTGATTAATTTTATAAAGTTGTTATCGTTAATTAACATTAAAATTCTTTTATAAATATCTTTAAAATCTTCTTCTTCTAATATTGATGAATATTTACTTTTGACTATATTAATACTTTTATTTAAAGAACTTTTATTAAATTTCCCCATCATTTCTAAGCAATAATGTGTAGCAATACCAAAATATCTTGCTTTAATATTTGTTTCATCTTTATTTTCTTTTAATATTTGTTTTTCTTGTTGTCCAAGATTTAAAAATTGGTAGTCTAAATTAATTTTTGTAAATTCTTTTTTTACTTGTTTATTTTCATAATACAATTTCCCTATTTTTTGTATTTTGCACTGTTCTTTTAAAATATCAAATACACTATTTTTATTTTTTTTAAATACAATCATATTATTTTTTGCACGAGTTAAGGCAACATATAAAATATTTAGGTTGTCATCTATTTTTAATTTTTCTTCTTTTTTTATTGCTTCTTTATATATAATATCAAAATTTTCTCTTCCACTATTTTTTAAATATATATTTTCTAAATTTATTTTATCATATTCAAAAAGTAAAGATGATTTATCATAATTTTGTTTTTTAATTCTATCAAGTACAAATACAGTATCAAACTCCAATCCTTTTGATTTAAAAACTGTCAAAATTTGAACACCTTGTTTGTCTTTATTTATCATTGCAGTATCAAGTCTATCAATTTCATAGATAAAATCAACAATATTTTCATAGCCATAACTAAGTTCTATAAATTTTATAATATTTTGATCCATAAGCCCATAAATATTAGCTATATTTTTTATTAAATTTGGTAAACCAATATTAACTAAATTTGATATTTCAGATAAATTGTTAAGTTTTGTTGTAAAATATTGCCCAACTAAAACATTAAAATTTGCTTGATATAAATCTTCTTTAAAATATAAAAATTTTATAGCATTAACTATTGCTTGTACATTTTGTTCTTGCAGTAACTTTGATGTCATTTCTGTTGTTACTTCAAGTTTTGGAAATATCTGTTTTAAATAAATATATAAATTTAATACATCAGAATTTGTATAGGTTAATATTGCAATATTATCTGCTTGCTTACCCATCTTTAAAAGTTCATCTATTTTTTGCCCTATTTGTTTATATGGCTCATTATCTTCAAGTTCAAAATCAACAACTTCAACCAGTCCTTCTATATTGCCATTTGTTTTTTGTGGATGATATTCGTATCCAGATAAATTTTCAAAATTTTTATTTACAAAATCCACAACTGATTTACCACTTCTATAGTTTGTATCTAAAACTTCAATTTTTAATTCACTTTTAAATAGATTAGCAACATAATCAAAAAGTTCTTTCGTTCCACCTCTAAATCTATAAATTGATTGTTTTGTATCTCCAACATAAAAAAAAGTTTTAAATTTTTCATCATTTCCAGCTAAAATTTCTTGAATTAATGGTTCTAAAATTTTATATTGAAGCACTGAAGTGTCTTGAAATTCATCTATTAAAATAGAAGAATAATTTTTATCTAATCTAAAATATAAAAAATCTCTATCTATATGTTTTTGCAATAATTTATAGGCAATATTTGTAATATCATTAAATTCCAAAGTATTTCGATTTTTATTATAGTTGTTTCTAAAATTTTTAAAATCATTAAATATTTCAAAAAGATGATTTAAAGTAAAAATTTCTTTATATTTATAATATTTTGTAATATTCTTTTTTATCTCATCACAACAATTTTCTAATTCAAAAGGTATTTTTGCTTTTTTAAAATAGCTATATTCTTGTAAAGTATTTTTTAGAAGCCAAGTTTTACCCTTTATTAAAAGAGTTTGAATATTGTCAAAATTAACAGCATTTTTTGCGCTATTTGATAAATTTGAATTATCAACAAAGTCCTTAATTTTATTTGCATTAGTCATTATATCTATGATAATTTTTTTATATTTTTGCGTATCTATTTCTTTTATGAATAAATTTTCATTTTTTTCATTTAAGATTTTAAAAAGTTCATTTATAGAATTTAGTTTTTTATTTTCCCTATGAGCAAAATGTATTAAACTGTCAAATTTTTTTTCATTAAGTGAAGTTAAAAATTTATAAAGAAGTAATTCTTCATCATCATTTTCAACAATAAAATCATCATTAATTCCAATATATCCACTAAATTCTCGTAAGATTTTATTTACAAATTTATCAATAGTGTAGATTGATAATTCACTTGAAATAAATTGCTTTGTAACCTCATTTTTTTTATCTAAAATTTGTTTTTTTGATAAATTAGTTTGTTGCGAAATTGCTTCAATTATAGTATCTTCTTGTCCTAATGTAAAAAGTGTTTTGTAAATTCTTTCGCTCATTTGGGCTGCTGCTTTATTGGTAAAAGTTAAAGTCAATATTTCTTTTGGTGCAACATCAAGTAGTAAAAGTGAAACATATCGCACAGTTAATGCAAATGTTTTACCACTTCCTGCACTGGCTTTTAACGCTAAATATTTTTCCATTATTCTCTCTCACACATAATTTTATAAGGGCAATAAATGCACTGAGCTTTATCTTCACATAGGTTAAAATTAACTTGTGTAGTTTTAAGTTGTTTTAATTTTTCATCAAGCAATTTTATTTTTTCATCCAAAACAATTTCTTTTTTAATTTTTCCATCATTTAAATCATAGTATCCAACGCTTTCAATTATTTTATCTTTTTGGCTTAGATAATAAAATTCAAGTTGAAAATCACATGATTTTTCAAAATTTTTTATACTGTCTATCTTTAAATTACTTGAGGTTTTATAATCTAGTATTTCAAGATTTGCATTTTCTAATTTATCTATTCTATCAATTTTTCCTGTTAATTTTATATCATTATGGCTAAATTCAAATGCTTTTTCTACTTCAAATATTTTGACACCATTTTTTATTCTGGCTGTTTCATTGCTGCAAAAATTTTCCAATTTTCTTTTCCAAATTTCAAGTTCCATAGTTAGATATGGGTTTGAATTTTGATATTTTGATAATTCGTTGTTTAAAGTTATTTGGTTTATATTGTTTTGATTTGCTAATTTTTCAAGAATTTTATGGATTATATTACCAAGTTCAAAGCTTGCAGGCTTTAATGTAATTTTATGTTCTTTTATTTTTAAAATATAATGAAAATAATACCTTCTTTTGCATTGTAAAAAAGTTTTTAGAGAAGTTGCTGACCAAGATTTTTGTGATAAATCAATATCTAAAATTATCTCTTTTTGAAATCTTTGGTGTTGTTTTGAAGTGTATAAAATTTTACTAAAATCCTGATTTGATTTGTCTATATGGATATCTTTAAATATTTGCGATACAAATCTACTAATTGTATTTAAATCATCATCTACATAAGAAATAGCGATTTTTTTTGCATTGTCAAAAAGCATTTTATAATAATATTTTTGTAAATCTTCCCTATGTCTATTTGTTGGAAGATTTGCGAACTCTTTAACTTGCGTAGAGATAAACTTATTTTTTATGCTCTTCTTCGGTACTAGACTATCATTAAAATCAACAACAATCACTCCGTCAAATGATATGCCTCTAGTTTCAAGAAGTCCAAGTACTGTAATTTTCCCACCACTTATATCATCTAAAACTATTTCATCTAGTTTATTGCTGATGATTTTAAAAATATCTTTTAGATTTATTTCTACTGCTTGATAAAAAAATAATATAATTAGAGATAATTTTAATTCATTTAAATTATCCAAAATTTCTTCATTTGTCTCGCAAGATATTAGATAATCAAAAATCATTATAAACACATCTTTTGATATTTTTTTATTCCAATTTGGTTTTATAAGATTTTCCAAAATTTCTTTGTCAATATTAAATAAATCTATTTTGTCTTTGTCTTTTGGTTCATAATTTAGTAATATTTTATTTATAGTGCTTATGACTTTTTTTATTTTGCTATTGTTTGTTTTATTTCCCATAGCAAAATTAAAATATTTTTCATCATCAAACAATGATAAAGTTTTGCTAAATTTTTCATCTGGTAAAACTACTACAATTTTATTTGGATCTATTTTATCTTTTGTTATCATTTTGTAAATTTTTTGTTTTATAAAGCCAATTTGTAATATTCTTTGTGGGATTGCAACAATTTTAGCATCATATTTTTTTATAACAATAGGAATTTTTAAAACTATTTCATTGTTTGTTAAATCAATAATGTACTTATAATTTTGTTCTAAATTTATATTTATTTGCTTAAATATTTCTATGTTTTTAGTGTTAAATTCATTTATATTACAGATAATTTTAAGATTAAGTATTTGCGATATTTTTTGTATAATTTCAAATTCAAATTTAGAAAAATATCCCTCATAAAATATCTCTATATTTTCAAATTGTCTTAGGTAGTCTTCATTTATTTTATAAGTAGATGGCAACAAACTTTGATCTATATAATTGTTGTTTTCCAATATTTTATGATAATTATTTTGTATAGCTTGAAGTATTTCTAAATGATCCAAATATAAAGCATAAGTATCAGCATCATGCAAATCTTCAATTGTTTTAAATTCACTTGCAAGTTCATTAAAAAAT
>JAOZVJ010000093.1:4879-6584 GCA_029938215.1 Arcobacteraceae bacterium
AGCATCATGCAAATCTTCAATTGTTTTAAATTCACTTGCAAGTTCATTAAAAAATCTAAAAATATATTCGCTTTGTTTTAAAAAAGATTTAAAATTAGAATTTAATCCTAAACTTTTTATGTTTATATTTTTAACAACATTTTGTAAGAAAATTGTTTTTAATTCGGGCGAAATTAGTTTTTTGTTTGGTGTATAAATTGTTCTTTGAAAAAAATCGCCTATAGAGATTGATTTTGAAAGAAACATATTATTGTTTTTTAAGTTAGAGATATTTTCTCGTATAGCTCTACTTGTAGGAAAAACTAATAATTTTTTATTCCACATTATTTTTTAAACTTTTTAAGTAAATACCAAGCATTTTGATTTGAGTATCGTTTAAAATATTAGTAAAATTTGGCATTGTCCCAATATTTGATTTTTTTCCATTTTTTAAAACAGAAGCTAAAACTCTATTATCATAAAATTTAATATTAGGAGCGACATAGTTCATTCCCTTGCCATTTTTTCCATGACAAGGAAGACAAGATTTATTATAAATTTTATTTTCTCCTATCATTCCATTTGCTATAAATTGAGATACACTTTGTGCTTTTTTTTCATTTATTATGTTTGCTGGCATACCGCTTGGATAATCAGTTTTAAAATTATTAGCACCATGTTTAATAGTTTCTAAAACAGAAGATTTTGATATTCTTTTTGTTAAATTCTGAGCTTTACCATTGTTGCCTTTCCCATTTTTCCCATGACATTTGGAGCATTTTGATAAAAATATAGTTTTGCCAAAATTTTGTAACTCTTTATTTGAAATATTTATCCAACTTTGTTTAAATTTAAGATTTAAAGACTTGTCATTTTTTTCTTTTGTCTGTAGAAATTTATTTTGAAAATACCAAAACATTATAATAGTGATTATAATAAAAGCTAAACCCAAAAAAAGTCGTATAAAATTCATAATATTTTTCCCTTATATAATAGTTTATCATTATACTTTAAGAATAATTCAATAAAACTTTAAAAAAACATTAAATAATTCTTAGATTTAATCTAATTTTAAGAAATGTTATTTTATCATTGCAGTATATTTAATTTAAAAGGACACAAAATGAGAGTTTTTATTAAAGTCTTATCAGTAGCACTGCTGATTGTTTTTAGTATGACGGGGTGTGTGCAGAATACTTTAGACGGCGCTTTTATAAGCAAGGCAAAGGAAAAGCAGAATTTAAACGAAGCTATCGTTGATATTGCAAGACAATTAAAACAAAGTAGTAGGTTGGCTGTTGGCGATAAAGGAATAATAGCTGTTACTACATTTGTAGATTTGGATAAGTTTGATAAAACTACTCGTTTTGGAAGAATTTTGGGTGAATCTATGTTTAATGAACTTTTTGTCAGAGGATTTAATGTTACTGATTTCAGAGGTCAAGGTGCAATTTCTATGAGTGATAAGGGTGAATTTTATATTACAAGAAATACCGCAAAGCTGGAAAATGAAATCGCAAACACTTATGTTTTGGTTGGAACTTATGCAGAAATGGAAGGCAATATTTTATTAAATGTAAGAATAATAGATAATACAACTGGAAAGATAGCCTCAACTGCAAGGGCGATTTATGTTGGTAATTATTGTACTTTGGGTGATGAACTTTGTGGAACAAAATCTAAAAGAAAAATAAAAATTATTACAGACGAACAGACAAATTTAATC
>JAOZVJ010000094.1 GCA_029938215.1 Arcobacteraceae bacterium
CAGAGTGTAACAATTTTAGATTTTTATCTGCCCATTTTTAGAGTTCGCTTGACATGTAGTATTTGTCATTTGCTGTTTTAAAATAACAGAACCTAAAAAGTATGGTGTATTTTGTTGTGATATTTCTTCCATATCTTCAAGTAATCTTCCCCATTGTTCATCTTCCCAAACATATGCTCTTTGAAAAAATGGAATTTCTAAAATTCTGTTACCGTTAAATATATCACTTATTGTTTTTTTACCTGCTTCCAAGTATATCTCCTTATTTTATGTTTGATTTGACCACTAACGCCTGAGTTGAGAGACAAGGCGATTTTATACTTGTAAGTTCCTAACTTCATTTAACTCTATTTGATTATCAAAGCTAAATAATCCCGCACTATAGCCTTGTTCTCTCCTACGATTTGTTGTACATTCTTTACTAAGTGATGTTTGCTTTTCTTGTTTTTTATGTTTGATTGCTACTCTTTTTTCTATTGCTTTAACATATTTTTCTTCTTTTTCAATTGCTATAAAATTTCTATTATATTCTTTAGCAATATATGGTGTTGTTCCACTTCCTGCAAATGGGTCTAATATTACATCATTTTCATTTGAAAATCCTAATATTATTCTTTTTAAAAGTTCTTCTGGTTTTTGTGTTGGATGAAGTGCTTTTTTCCCATCTACTCCTCTTAATCTTTCTTTTCCTTGACAAAGTGGCATTGTCCAAATATCTCGCATTTGCTTATCTGTTCCATCTTGTTTTTTATCAGGATTAAGTTCTTTTAATTTATCATAATTAAAAATCCATCCTTTACCTTTGACCGCCCATATTACAAATTCTGTAGTATGAGTTAAAACTCTTCTTGTAAGGTTTGGCATTGCATTTGATTTGTTCCAAGTTATAATATTTTTAACTTCAAAGCCATTAGCTTTTAAACTCATCATTGATTCGCCCATATTATGATAACTACAAGCTATAAATATTGAACCATTTGGTTTTAAAACTTTTTTACTTGATTTTATCCAATCATTGGTGAAACTAATAAAGTCAATTTCTCCCATTTTATCCCAATCTTCATTTACCATTGTAAAATCTCCACCAGTTTTACTGTTCTTTGATTTTAATCCATTTCCTGATAAATTGTATGGTGGGTCTGCAAAAACAACCTGTACACTACTTGGCTGTATTTTACTAGAATCATTTAATATTGAAAGACAATCATTATTGTAAATTTGATTTAACTGCATAATACTTCTTCTTTAAAACTTAATATTGTATTAGGAATTGCTTTTAACCAATCATCTGAATTATTTACATCATCTTTTAAATTAATAATATTATCTAGTAATTTTTGAAATTGTAAATGTGAAAATGATTTATCATTTTCTTTTAATTCTTTGATTACTTGTAATATTTCAATAATTTGAGTTATTGTAAATGGTACAATTTTTTGTTTAGTTCCTTCATATTCATATTTTACAGAAAACCAAAAAGTATTTATTGTATCTCTATGTAATTTTGGAGCAACAAATAAACAATAATTATCGTTTAAAGATGATTTACCTTCAAAATCCCTAAAATGCCTCATTACAGGTTGTCCCTCGTTATGCCATTGATCTCTACCATTTAACATTGTAACTTCACAAATAGAATTAAAATTATCATAATAACATTCTATATCAGGTTTATTTGATGGTGCTGTAAAGATAAATTCATTATCATCTCCAACCAATGAGTTTGCCTTTATATCTTTTGCATCATTAATGATATTTAAAGCCATTGTAATATATTTTTCTAATGCTATACTTGGTTTTAAATCAAGTTTTCTTATATTAACCAATGAATCAATTACTTCATCTATTTTTGATATATCTGTTAATTCTTGTTTTAAAATTAAATTTTGTAACTTATGTCTATATTGTCTTAAAACTTTTATTTCACTTTTTAAACTATCTGTATTATCTAAAGTTTTAAAAGTTATAATTTTTTGATTTAATTGTTCTTGTAAGTTTGTAATATCATTTATTAAATCTGTATAAATTTCAATTAACTTATCTTTTTCTTCCCATGGCAAAATTGGTAAGCTTATGTCTGAAATATATTTAACATATTCTTCTTTTGTAAAAGTTTTACTGCTACCATTAAAAGTATTCAATAGATTATTTATTTCTATCATTCTTCTTGGTTCTAAATCAATATAATATCCACCACCTCTAATATAAATAAACCTAGTAAGCCTAAAATATCTTATAGTATTATCTGCATAATCCCTTAAATTATTATAATCAATATTTGTAAAGTCAGATAAAAAGTTATCTATATAGTTTTCAGTAAAATCTTTTTTTTCTTTATGACCTTTGACTTTTTCTAATGCTAATCTAAAATTTACTAAACTATTTGCTTGGGTTTTTAAATCTTCATAATTTAGTAGTGTTTGACAAAATATTTCAAATTCTACTCTTGAAATACCTTTTACTTTAATGTTTTTTTCTTTACAAATATTATTAACTTCATTTATTAAATGTAAAGTTAAAATAAATGGTTTTAAATTATAAATTTCCTTATCTTTAAAACCTCTATCAACAGGATTTGGATATTGCCATTTTAAGAAACTTTTAAAAAACATATCTCCTAAATCATAATCATCATTTAGCAAATACTTTCCAAGAGATGTAATTTTTATTTTTTTATCAACAATAGAAGCTAAACCCATTTTTTCAATTGGTTTGTATGAAGTTCTTCCTCTTATTGCAATTCCTTCAGGATAATTTCTAACTTCTAAAATATTGATAGCTTCAGCAAGAGTTATTTTATGATTTATATTTTTAATTAATTCAACTAGTTGTGATGGTAAATTATTATAAAACTGATTACTCCCAAATCCATAAAATCTATTTTTTACTAGTCTAGCTTGAAATTCTATTTGAGTTTCATTATTCCATTCTTCATTTTCCATCTCTTTTAAAGTAATTAAAAAATTTCTTAATCTTTCAGGATTTCTAACTGTTGTTGATATTGACCATACTTTTTTCATATATTATTCTCCTAGCATCATTTTATAATGTTCTAAATGATTTGTATATTCAAATATTTTTTTAAATGTATTTAAATATTTATCTACAGTATCATCTCCATTATCAATAAATAAATCATCATGCATATAATGTGAACCATCATTAATCCAAGACATCAAAGCTTTACAAATTATTTGTTCTTCTCCATCAAATTTATTAATAATATTATCATCATTAAAATTACCAAGTATTTTAAAATAATTTTCTAAAATTCGTCTTAATGTATTGAAAATTGTAATATTACTTGACTGATTATTTTCTTTTATTTCTTGCCAAAGTAATTCATAAGATGTTTTAATTGGATTATAGTTATAGCATATTATTTTAGAGATTTTATTTATTTTTTTAACTATTAAAAAAGTTTCATTTGCCATTTTTAAATTTTGACTTCTCTTTTTATCAAAAGTAACTTCTTTATGAAAATATACATTATGAGTTAAAATAAATATTTGTTTTATATTGCCTTTATTATTTTTAATATTATTTATTATTTCTCTTATTAAATTACTTACGATAAATAATATATTACTATCTAAACTAGAAATAGGATCATCAAATACTACTATTCTATCAATAGTGATATTTTCAGCATTTGTACTTCCTTTTAATAATTGATAAAAATAAAGAAATGTAATAAATGTTTTCTCACCTTCACTTAATGTGGCTTTCGCATCAGTTCCATCATCTCTAACTATTTTATAACTACCATTTTTATCAGCTTTATCTAATTTAAAGTTATTAAATCCAAATGAGTTTAAAATTTTATTTATTTCATCTATTGTTGGTTGAACACTAGTTATTTGATTTTCTAATATATTAATACTAGTAGTTAATTCTTCTATTTTTTTATCTTTATTTTTATTAGAATTTGTAATTCCTGAAATTGCATTATCTAAATTTTTAAGATGGGTATGATAAGTTAAATAATCATTTTCTATTTCAGTAACTATAAATTTCCATATTTGAGATTTTAAAGTTTTTCTTTCTGCTTCTATATTATCTATACTATTGTTATATTCTTTTATGGAAGAATTAGCAATTTTTAATATATTTTCAATTTTTTCTAAATGATCTTTTACTGTTTTTAGTTCAATATTTAAACTAGGTTCATTAACTTTTTTTAATATTAAATCAAAATTATTTTTATAAATCAATTCTATCTGTTCTTTTAAATTTAATAAATCTTCTTTATTTAGATATATACTATCAAATTCTAAATAATTATTAATTTGTAGAACTATATTATTCATTGTGGTCTCATATTGTAGTTTAATATTATTAAGTTTATTTAGTTGTTCAAGATAATTTTCATCAAAATACTTTTCAAGTTGTTCTTTAAAATCATCTTTAACAGTTCTTTGACAAAATGGGCAAATGTCATCATTTTGAATTAAGTATTGTTTTCCAATTTGCACCCAATCACTATTATTTAATTTATTAATAATATTTGAAATATCTAATTCATCGTTTCCAACAATTCTTATTTTAAATGTCTTGCTAACTTCTATATCTGAAATATTACTTAGATTCAAATTTGATATTTCCAGTATTTTGTTTAAACTACTATTAAAAATTGTATCTGCTTTTGTTTTTAAAAACTCTACTGTTTTTTCATCCGATGAATTATTAATTTCTATTATTACTTTTTTTGTAAAACTATTAGCAGAACCTAAAAAACCTATAAAAGCTCCTTTAAAATTATTTACATATTTCTTTTTTTGATTCCAACATTTAATCTCAAATTCTTTCTCTAATTTGTCTTTTTCTAGTTCTTTTGTAGACAATGTTTTATTATTTGTTTCAATTTCATTTTTTAATTTATCTATATTGTTTTTTTCTGATTCTATCTTGTCTTTTATATCTTGAGAAGTTTTACCGAGTGTAAAAATACCTTTAATTTTATCATCTTGAAAAAAACTCTTTTTTACAAAATCTTGATTGTATACAAAAGTTTCTATTGGACTGTCATTTAACCATTCTAAATTACAACCTCTGAAGTCATTAGCATTATTTATTATTTTAGAAATAGTTGTTTTTCCACTTCCATTAGTTCCATAAATAAAATTTATTTTGTGTAAGTCTTCTAGTTCTTGACCTATATTATCATATGTGGCTTGGTTTTTAATACTTATTTTTTGAATCATTTATTTGGTTACCTTTACAAAGAATATTCTTTCTTTATTGTCATTTCTTTTTTCTTTACCTGTATTAAACTCTTTGTAGTCTTGCTCAAATACTTTAACTTTACCTCTTTTTGATAAGCTTTTCATTATTTGTTTATCACTTATTTTTGCATTACTTCTGCCATTTCCATTACTTCCCATATTATTATATGATAAAAGTATATATTTACATTTAGCATTTTGAATTAAATCATCAAATAAAATAGAAGCATTAACTTTACAATACTCACTTTTTATTTTACTTCTGTCAAATTTTTTAGCTACACCAAAAACCTCTGGTTTTTGCCATAAAGATAAGTTTTCTAATAAGTGATATGCATCACTATATTGTCTTGAATTATAAGGTGGGTCAAGATATAAAATATCACATTCAATATCTCTTATTAGAAGATTAGCATCTTTATTATAAATTCTATTATTTATATTTTTTTCAGTATTAGTACTGATAAGTTTCATTTTAAAATTTAAGTCTTTCAAATCTTTTTTAATGTATGCATCATAGTGTCCAACAGTATTAGCAATTCTATCAATTGAATAATTTAATGATGTCAATAAGATAAATTTTTCTTTTAAATTTATCTTATCTTCTATGAACAAATTTCTAATTTCTTCTCTTATAAATCCAATTTTAATTGCATTTTTTTTAGAAAAATATTTATCTCCAAAATTATTTGAAAAGTAATTTTCTTTTTCTGTAGATAAATTATTAAAATCATTTATTATTTTTAATAATTTATCTTGATTAAAATTATCTTGATTTAAAAAAGCATTAATTGATACAAAATTATGATAAAGTAAATCATTAAAAATAATTTTATTGTCTTTTTTATTGAAGTAGTTACCAACTACTCCAGTACCTGAAAAAATATCACAAAATGAATTAAAATGACCAATTTCATTTTTAATTATATTATCAATAAATGGTAAAATACTATTTTTATTACCTAAGTATCTTCTTTGAGATATTTTGAACAATTACTTTCCTTTATTGAATTTGATATATTTAGTTTAGCTAAGTTATGGTTAATATTTTATGATTTGATATGTTTGCTATTTCTGAACACCTGATGTACAACGCCTGAGTTAAGCGACAAGGCGATATAACTCAGAAAAAAGTTGGTGTTTTATCTAACTAACTTTAGGCGATAAAAG
>JAOZVJ010000095.1 GCA_029938215.1 Arcobacteraceae bacterium
ATTAAAACAAGCTATTACAGATATGTTGATAGAAAATAAACAAAACGGTTTATCTTTAGATGAAAGTAGTGATATACTTCTTGAAAATGTTGATGTATTAAATAAAAATTCAAATTCTGCGGCAGCATCTTTAGAAGAAACAGCAGCAGCTCTTGAAGAAATTACAAGTAATATTTCTCAAAATACAGAAAATGTTGTAAATATGTCAAAATTTGCGTCGTTAGTAACTAATTCTGCAAAAGATGGACAAGTGTTAGCAGGTCAAACAACAACTGCTATGACGGAAATTGATGAACAAGTAAATTCTATTAATGAAGCGATTTCTATTATTGATCAAATTGCATTTCAAACAAATATTTTATCTCTTAATGCAGCAGTTGAAGCTGCAACGGCAGGAGAAGCAGGAAAAGGTTTTGCTGTTGTTGCACAAGAGGTGCGAAATTTGGCTGCAAGAAGTGCTGAAGCAGCTAGTGAAATTAAAACATTGGTAGAAAGTGCAACATCAAAAGCAAATGATGGTAAAGCTATAGCAGATAAGATGATAAAAGGATATGATCATCTAAATGAAAATATCTCCAAAACTATTGAAACTATTTCAAATGTGGAGATGGCAAGTAAGGAACAACAAGCAGGAATTGTTCAAATAAATGATGCTATTAATGAGCTAGATCAACAAACACAACAAAATGCTTCGATTGCTTCTCAGACACATAATGTAGCTATACAAACGGATAAAATTGCAAAACAAGTTGTAGCCAGTGTAGATGAGAAAGTTTTTGAGGGAAAAGATACTGTTCAAGCAGAAGATATGGAAACTCCCGAAGTAACTGCTGTGCCGACAACAGTTAAAAATACAATAAAATCAAAAAGGTCATCTACTGAGCCTGTAGTTGAAATAAAGAGTTCAACAAAAGAAGAAGATGAGTGGGAAAGCTTTTAAAAGCTTTCCTTTTTGAAATAAAATAACTCCTCTTTATTGCCTTCTTTTCCTTTTAATTTGCTTTTGTTTGAATAGATTAAATTCCATTTTAATTTATGTGTTTCATCTATAAATTTTTTTGTAGCTAATATAACAGCTTTTTCATCTTGAACAACACCTAGTTTATCTCTTTTAATATCACGCCCAACTTCAAACTGAGGTTTAAATAAAATAATAATTTCTTTTTTTGCTAAATCATTAATATTTTTTAAAATATTATGAATGCTGATAAACGACACATCGCAAGTAACAATATCATATTTTATATCACTTTTAAAATTTCTTATATCGGTATTTTCGCACATAATTATACGGCTATCATTTTTTATAGTATCGTGCAGTTGGTTTGTCCCAACATCAACACAAGTTACTTTTTTAACATTGTTTTGAAGTAAAATTTGTGTAAAACCGCCAGTAGAACTTCCAATATCAAGAGCAATTTTATCTTTTAAATTTATATCTTGATAGTCATCTAAAAAATACTTTAATTTATAAGCAGAGCGACTTACATAAAATTGGTCTTCAAGTATTTGTAAATTTATATTTTTATCTTCTATTTTAAATGATGGTTTTGTTATAATGACATTATTAATTTTAACTTTTTTTGCCACTATTAATTCTTGAGCTTTGTTTCTGCTTTGAATATTGTGGTTTTGCGTTAAATATATATCTAATCTCATAGAGGAATTATAGTTGAAATTTGTTCAAAAAGAGTTTAGTACAATATTGGAAATTAAAAAATCAAAATTTATAACTCATATTGCTCCATATAATGAATTTAAAATTATGATGGCTAGATTAAGACAAGAGCATCCAAAAGCTAGACATTTCGTATATGCTTATAGATTTTTAAATGATTTTGATCAAATTGTAGAAAATAGCAGTGATGATGGCGAACCAAAAGGCACAAGCGGAAGACCTGCTTTAAAAGTTTTAAATGGAGCTAATATCATCAATAGTGGTGTAATAATTGTAAGATATTTTGGAGGCATTAAATTAGGAACGGGAGGACTTGTAAAGGCTTATAGTGATACAGTTAATCAAGTTTTGGAAAAAACAGATTTGATAATTTATGAAAAATTAGAAACTAAAACTTTAAAAGTTTCATATAATAAATTAAGTCAAATTGAATATTTACTGGATAATAATGCAATTAAGATAAAAGAAAAAAAGTTTAATGATGATGTTGTTTTAATTTTAACAGCAAGTGTAGAAAAATTTGATAATTTAAAAAAGAAATTGCCAATAGGGACAAAATTAATATAATGCTTAGAAAAAATATATTTGATAATCCAATTATAATATTTTTACTTTTTGTTGGAGTATCTTTGGTAAATATTATATTTTCAGTTCATTTTGTTTCTATAATATTTGCAGGTGTTGTATTTATAGCTTTTACAAAAACATTAAAAAACAAATACTATTATTCTCTTTTTTTAGTAATTTTGACATTTTTGATTATTGAAAATGTTCAAGGATTTAGACCGTTTAGTTTGGTAGCTTTATCTTTGTTTATTTATATATTTTTAAAACCATACTTGCAACAAATTTTTACATCATCAGAATTGGTTAGAAACCTGTATGTGATTATTTTTTATTTGGGAATGGTGTTAATATATAGTTTTTTTAATAATTTTGATATTATAATTTTGCCAATTATAGTTATAAATATTTTGATTGATATAATAATATTAGGAATGTTAGCATGAGAGTTAAGTATATTATATATTTTATTATAGCTGTTTTTGTATTGCTACTTGGAAGAGTTTATTTCTTAAGTATTAAATCAAATAGTTATTATGAGCAGTTATCGAAACAAAACTATATTAAAAGATTTTATCAAACATCGGCTAGAGGTATGATAAAAGATAGAAATGGTAAATTTTTAGCCATAAATCATCTGGGATTTAGTATCTATGTTAAACCTCATTTGAGAAATAAAAAAAATATAGAAAAAGTAAAAAATATATGTAATAAAATAGAACATTATTTTCCAATGTTAAGCAAAGAAAAACTACTTAAAATATATAAACAAAAAGATTCTCCATATAGACATGAATTTGTTCAAATTGTGGACTGGATTGCTTATGATGATTTTTTTAAATTTTATACTATATTTAGTTTGGATGAAAATATAGAAATTAAAACATCATCAAAAAGACACTATCCTTATAAAGATGTTGCTGGGCATATCATAGGATACATAAATAAAACAACTAAAAAAGATATACAAAAAGATAAACAAGCGAAGCATTATAATATTAGTGGAAAAAGTGGTATAGAGCAATTTTATAATAAAAAATTGAGAGGCGCGCTTGGCACTAGGGATTCAAAAGTAAATTCTCTTTACAATGAAATAGAAATTTTGGATGAAAAATTACCATCCAATAATAATGACATAGATATAACTATCGATATTGATTTGCAAAAATATATTCATAAACTTATGGGCAAAAGAGCTGGTGCAGTTGTAGTGATGGATGTTCATAATGGCGAGATTTTAGCAGCAGGAAGTTTTCCAGAATTTGATAATAATTTATTTGTTGGTGGTATTAGTACTAAAGAATGGAAAAAGATTTTAAATGATTTTAATCATCCATTTACAAATAAACTTACAAGAGGACTTTATCCTCCTGGTTCTGTAATAAAAATGGGGGTTGCTCTTTCATTTATGAAGCATGATAATAAATATAGCCATTATAATATATATTGCAATGGATCAATGCCTTTAGGAAAAAGAAATTTTAGATGTTGGAAAGAAAAAGGACATGGGAAAACTGGATTTATAAAAGCTATCAGAGAAAGTTGTGATGATTTTTTTTACAAAGGTAGTTTAAAAGTTGGGATAAATAAAATATCTAAAACTTTGGATATATTTGAATTTGGAAAAAAAACAGGAATTGATTTACCCTATGAGGCTTTTGGGATAAATCCAAATAAAAAATGGAAAAAAATAAAATATAAACAACCTTGGTATGTTGGGGAAACCGTTGTATCTTCTATAGGGCAAGGCTTTATACTTGTAACTCCTATGCAAATAGCAAGATATACAGCATCTTTAGCAACTTCAAGTTTGCCTACTCCGCATTTTTTAAAAAGTGATGATATGATAAAAAATATTGACTTAAATATCACAAAAAAAGATTTAAAGTTAGTGCAAAAAGCCATGTATCAGGTTTGTAATTCTGGTACAGGAACTGCGACTAATTATTTAAGCTCAAAAGTTATAATGGCTGGAAAAACAGGAACTGCACAAGTTGTAAGTATTCCTCAATCTGAAAAAAAACGGATGAAAGAATATGAACTGGAATATTTTAAAAGATCACACGCTTGGCTAACCGCATATGCACCATATAAAAATCCACAATATGTGGTAACTGTTTTAGTAGAACATGGAGGACATGGAGGACATGCAGCTGGGAAAATAGTAAGTAAAATTTATAATAAATTATTAGAACTTGGATATATAAAGCAATGATAAAAAATTAACCAAAATTTAGATAAAATGAGTTTATTTTATAAAAATTTACCTAGGAAAAAAAATGATTGTAAATATTTCATTGCCAGATACATCTTATGATATTACTATTGATAAACTACAAAAAATTACTTTAGATAAAAAAGTTGTGGTTGTTACGAACCCTACAATTAGTGCCTTGCATTTGGATTATTTATTGTCTAAAATTAATGCAACAGATTTAAGCGTAGTAACAATTCCTGATGGCGAACAATATAAAAATATGAAAACTATCGAGCAGATTTTAGAGCATTGTTTTGAACATAAACTAAATAGAAGTTCTATGCTTATTGCTTTTGGTGGCGGTGTTATTGGTGATATGACTGGTTTTGCTGCTTCTATATATCAAAGAGGGATTGATTTTATTCAAATTCCTACAACGCTATTAAGTCAAGTTGATGCAAGTGTTGGTGGAAAAACAGGTATAAATAATAAATTTGGCAAAAATTTAGTTGGTGCTTTTCATCAGCCAAAAGCTGTATATATCAACCCTTTCTTTTTAACAACTTTACCAAAAAGAGAGTTTAGTGCAGGGGTTGCTGAAATTGTAAAAATGGCTGTTTGTTTTGACAAAGATTTTTTTAATTGGCTTGAAAATAATGATTTGCAAAATACTGAAAATATAAAAATAGCTATACAAAAATCAGTAGAAACAAAAGCAAATGTTGTTTCTCAAGATGAAAAAGAACAAGGCATAAGAGCTGCTTTAAACTATGGACATACATTTGGTCATGTAGTAGAAAATGAAACAAAATATAAAAAATATTTGCATGGAGAAGCTGTAGGTATAGGTATGGTTATGGCAAATAATTTATCAGTAAAACTAGAAATTATGAGTGTGGATGAAGCTTTAAAAATTGAAAATCTTTTAAAAAAATACAATATTCCAACAACTTATAAAATCAAAGATATAGAAGATTTTTATGAGCATTTTTTTCTTGATAAAAAATCTTTGGATGATAAAATAAAATTTATATTGCCTATTGGTATTGGGGATTGTAAAATTACTAATGAAGTACAAAAAGATATTGTGTTGGAAGTTTTGAGGGATATGAAATGAGATTATTAAAATATATTTTAATAAGTATATTGTTTGTTGTTTTTGCAAATGCATCTGATAAAAATATCATTATAGATAAAATAAAAGCTAAGCAAGAGAAAACTAAAGAATTAAAAGAAAATATTGATGAAATAAAAGAGGAGTTGGAAGGTAATATTTGGGTAAAAAGGTATGAAAATTATCTGACATATAGAAAAATTGAAAAAGAATTAAAACAGATAAAAAAAGATGCTAAAAAATATGCAAGGTGGAAAGGTGATAAATATAAAGAACTTTCTTATCAATTAAACAACAAAGTTAAAATCAAAGAAAACGAGCTTGAACTAATAAGTGAATATAAAGATTCTCCAATTGGAAAAAGAATTAAGCCAGACCCTGTTGCTAAGGCTCCTATAGTTACAAATCCTTTTTTGATTTTGGAAGCTTTTTCATATATTCAAAAATTAAAAGAAAATCAAGAGTCATATAAAGAGACAAATTCTCAGTTACTAGAGTTGCTTGGTTATTTGAATTTAAAATTTTCAAATCTTGAACAGTTATATAAAATATTGCCAAACAAAGAATTGAAGCTACAAATTTTAAAGTTAAAACAAGAGCTAAAAGACTTTAATATGGTGCTTGATATCGTATCTACTACAGACGAGGTATATACAAAAAGAATTGAGCAGGTTATACAAGAAGTAAATAAAAATATTGGCGAAGAGATAGGGAATGTTTTTAAATTATTAATAATTATAGCTGTGTTGTTTGCGATTACAATAATATCAAAAATTGTTATGAAAAGA
>JAOZVJ010000021.1 GCA_029938215.1 Arcobacteraceae bacterium
TATAACACCGTCTTTCATTTTGGCAATTTGTGCATCATCTATCATATTTAGAGTTTCTTCATTTTTAGGTGTATGAATAGTAATAATATCACAATCTAAAATATCATCAAAATTTGTAGTATAATCAATACCTAAATCAGTAGCTCTTGATGATGGGATATAAGGATCAAAAGTAACTACATCCATCTCAAAACTTTTTGCACGAAGCGCAACTCTATGTCCAATGTTACCAAAACCTATAACACCTAATTTTTTTCCATAAAGTTCTTGCCCATACCAATCTTCTCTTTTCCAAATTCTTTGGTCTTTAAGTTGTGCATGAGCATAAGGCATTTTTCTCATACATGAAAGCATATGAGTCATAGTAAGTTCAGTAGCTGCTATAGTATTTGCAGTAGGCACATTCATAGCGATTATACCTTTTTTACTACATCCTTGCATATCAACATTATCTACTCCAACACCTGCTCTTACTACAGCTTTTAAGTTTACTGTGGCATTAAGGAATTTTTCATCAACATCAGTTGAACTTCTAGTGATACAAACATCTGCATCTTTGATTACATCTAAAAGGGCAGTTTTATCAATATCCGCAGCATAAACATAATTTATATCACTAGTATTTTTTAATATTTCTAATCCACTTTCGTGAATATGATCACATACTACAATAGTAGGTTTATTCATCAAATAGTCCTATTTTTACTTATTTAATTGTCCAGCAAGTGCGTCGCCTAAAGTCATTCCACCTTCATCATTTACAGCTTTTAAAGTATCTCTTTGTTTTTGAGACTCAAGTCTTTTTGATGACAATCTTACTCTATTTCTTTGTTTGTCAATATTTACAACTACTGCTTCAATATCATCGCCAACTTTTAAAGCTTCTTCATTTTCTTCAATTGTAAGTAAATCTTCTTTTCTAATAAGACCGTCAAGATTATTTTCAAGTTTTACAAATACTCCAAAATCTTTTATATCTTTAACTGTCGATTTTATAATATCGCCATTATTGTATTTAGAAGCAAAAATATCTGCTGGAGATTGAGCTAATGCTTTTAAGCTTAGTGAAATATTTTCTTTCTCTCTATCTATTTTTATAATTTTAGCTTCAATTTCATCGCCTTTTTTAAATTGCTCTTTACATCTTACTGTATTATCCCAACTTGCTTCCTCATTATGTAAAAGACCATCTACAGTTCCAAGATTTACAAATGCTCCAAAATCAGTTAGCGTAGCAACTTTACCTTCAACTGTATCTCCAATTTTATGAGTTTTTATAAATTGTATAAATGGCTTTTCTTGAAGAGATTTTAAACTTACTCTTAATCTTCTTTTATCACAATCAAGATCAATAACTTCAACATTAATTTCATCGCCAATATTTAAATAATCTTTTGGACTTTTTGCATGTTTGTCCCAAGAAATTTCAGAAATATGAAGAAGACCTTCAATATCATTTCCAAGATCAACAAATGCACCATAAGTTTCAAAATTACTTACTGTTACGGTGATTGTATCACCTTGTTCTAATTGTCCTCTCATCTCTTCCCAAGGATCTGGAAGTGCTGCTTTAATAGATAGTGATAAATGACCTTTTTCTTTATCATATTTTTTAACAACCACAGTAACAGCATCGCCCTCTTGATAGTATTTTGAAGGATTTACTGGACCTTTATAGCTTATTTCATTATAATTTACAAGACCATCAACGCCACCAATATCTACAAACATACCATAGCTAGTAATTTTTTTAATAGTTCCTATTTTTGGTTCATTGTCTTCCATTAATTTAGCTATTGTTTCTTCTTTATTTTTTTGAGCTTCTTCAATTAATTTTCTTCTAGAAATAACAATACTACTAGTTTCTGGTTTAACAGACAATACTGCTGCTTTAATTTTTTTACCAACCGCACCATACGCTTTTAAAAATCCTTGAGCCATTGGCATAAAATATTCCATACCATCTTTAGATTCTACAACAAAACCAGCTCTATTTTTTACACTTACAACTGTACCTTCTACAATTAAATCTTCTGGAGTTTCTCCATGTTCCTTAACAAACGCATCAAATTTTTCTCTTTGTAAAACTTTTCTATAAGAGATACTTGGTCTTTCTCCTCTAGTACTCATTAACATAACTTTGATTGTATCGCCAACTTTATATTGAACCTCACCATCAATAGTGATTTCTGAAAGATATAGTTTACCTTCACTTTTTTGACCAACATCAACTAAGAAATTATCATTATTTATTTCTACTATTACACCATCGACGATTGTATTGCTTTGTGTTTTCTGTTCACTTGCCTCAAACATTGCTGCAAAGTTTTCATCTTCACTAATTTCAATATCTTCAATTCTCATTGTTTACCCTTTTTACTTACCCTTTTTATTTAGGGCTAGATTATAGTGTAAACTTACTTTGTTTTTTATGAAGCAATATTAAGAGATTATATTTCTTGAATTTTATCGATAACTTTTTGAATAATCCAGTCAGGAGTAGAAGCGCCAGCAGTTACACCGCATAAGTTTTTATTGTCAAACCAATTGAGTTGTAATTCTTTTTCATCTTCTATTAGATAACTACTTGGACAATTTTCACAAGCTATATTGAAAAGTTGTTTTGTATTTGATGAATTTTTACCACCAATTATTATCATAACCTCAACTTCTTTTGACAAATCTCTTGTTGCTGCTTGATTTTCAAATGTTGCATTACAAATAGTATTAAAAACTCTAACTTCTTTGTATTTAAGAATTAGATTATTTACAATTTTCAAATAATCTTCTTTTTTTCTTGTGGTTTGTGCTACTGTTGCTATTTTTTTATATTTAAAAATGATATTTTCTAATTCATTATCATCTAATACAACATGGACATCATCTCCATAACTTTTTACTGCTTTAACTTCTGGATGTTTTTTATCTCCAAAAATTACAATAGAATATTTATCTTCTGACATTTTTTTAACTATTTTTTGAGGAGTAGTTACAAATGGACAAGTAGCATTTATAATATTTGCATCTTTTTGTTTTAAAGTTGCCAAATCATTTTTTGGTATTCCATGTGTTCTTATGATTACCGTGTCATCTTTTTTTACTTCATCTATAGAATCATATATCCCTACACCATAATCTTCTTTTAATCTATTTATCTCTTTTTGATTATGGATTAAAGGACCCATAGTAGCAGAATTTTTATGTTCTTGAGCAATCTTGATAGCTCTTTTTACACCAAAACAAAATCCATAGGATGATGCTAATTTTACTTGCATTTTAATTTCCCAAGTATTTCCATAAAATTTGGAAAAGAAGTTTCAATACACTGAGTATCTTCAATATCCATATCACAAAGCAACCCAGCAATTGCAAAACTCATAGCAATCCTATGATCTCCTTGAGAATTTATAGTTGCTTTTTTTAAAATATTATTTCCACTTATTTCATAGCCATCATCAAATTCATGATACTTAACACCACATAGTTCTAAATTTTGCACAACTGCACTAATTCTATCACTCTCTTTTACTCTAAGTTCTTCTGCATTTTTTACTATACTTTTTCCATTTGCAACAGACATAGCAATACTTAAAGCAGGAAGTTCATCTATAAGCCAAGCAATATTTTGTGATACTTCAACACCATTTAGTTCATTATATTCAACTATTATATCTCCAATAGGTTCATAAATATTTTGAGTTTCAATATAATTTATTTTTGCACCCATTTTTTCTAAAATTTTATATGCTTCTATTCGTGTAGGATTTAAAGTAAGATTTTTCAAAATAACTTTACTATTTGGTATAATAGCCGCTGCTACTGCAAAGAAAAAAGCAGATGAAGGATCAGTAGGAACTGTAATATCTAAAGGCTTTAAAGGTTTAGTCAAAGGATTAATTTCAATCCATTCATTTTCGACATCCTTAATTATTGAAGCTCCCATACCATTTAACATTCTTTCAGTATGATCACGACTTAATAAATTTTCTTTATAAAAACTTTTTTCATTGCTTTGAATTCCAGCTAAAATTAAAGCAGATTTTACTTGTGCTGAATCTATTGGACTATGATATTTAAATGGTTTAAGCTTGCCACCTCTTATATGTAAAGGTGCTTTATTGCCATCTTCACGACCATCTATTTTTGCTCCAATTTTTCGCAATGGATCAACAACTCTTTTCATAGGACGGCTTTTTAAATATTTATCGCCAGTTAAAATAAAACTACCATCAATACCGCTAAGTAGCCCAGCATAAAGTCGCATTCCTGTACCTGCATTTCCACAATCCAAAATATCATCAGGTTCAGTTAGTTTTTTGGGAGGAGTTATTGTTATAATTTCCCCGTCATCCTTAATAATTGCACCTAACTTTTGAGCAATTCTTAAAGAATCCATAGTGTCTTCACCACGAAGGTAGTTTTTGATTCGTGATGGCTTATTACTTAATAAACTAAACATAGCACATCTATGAGAAATAGACTTATCACTAGCAATATTATCAATAGCTATATTAAACGGTTCTGTAAGCTTTTTTATACTCTCAGTTTTCAACACTTAACCCCAAGCCTTTTATCTAATTCCAATATTTAATTCTGTATTTAATTCGGCTAAAACAGTATCTATAACTTTATTGATATCATCTTCTTCTAAAGTTTTATCTAAAGATTGTAAAACAAATTTAATAGTTAAACTTTCATTATTTTCTAATTTTTCATCAGTATAAATATCTACAAGATTAAATTGTTTTATCTCTTTAATATTTAAATTTTCAATAATATTTCTTATCTTTCTATATTCTAAGTTTTTTGGAGCAATGATGCTCAAATCTCTTTTGGAAGATTGAAATTTTGAGATATTAGTTGCCTGAATTAAATCATCTGATATTTTATTAAAATCAATTTCTGCTATAAATGTATTATTGCTTATATCAAAATCTTCGGCAACACTTGGATGAAGTTTGTATATTGTACCAACACATTTTTTATTAATTAAAATATTTGCATTTTGATACGGATGAATAAATTTATTTGTAATTTTTTGCATAGGCTCAAGTTCAAATTCACCTACACAATTTGTAATTTTTTGGGCAAATTGAAAAAAATTAATATTTTCTGGTTTACCATTATTTTGTACTGATTCTGCTTCTTTTTCTCCACTAAAAATAAATCCGATATTTTTAAATTCACTTCTATTTTTATCAAAAATTATTCCAGATTCAAAAAATGCAATAGATTTAAATCCTTGTTTTTCATTATGTGAAACTGCTTGTACCAAATTTAAAGCCAAAGTTGTTCTAAAAGAATTTAACTCTTTGGTAATAGGATTTATAATGTCTTTGTTATTAGCTACTACTTCAAAATTATATTTTTCTAATAAATCTCTTTGAGCAAATACATAAGTAATCGTTTCAAAGAAATTATTAGATATCGCTTTTGCTCTAATTTTATTATTTAATTTTATTTTTTGAGAAGTTGAATTTATTCTATTCTTTTCCTCAATTACTAAAGGCTTAGCTTTTATATTGTCAATTCCTATAATCCTAACAATCTCTTCTGTGATATCAGCTATATTTTTTATATCGTGTCTAAAATTAGGAACTGTAATGCTTATAACATTATTTCCGCTGTTTTTTACTAGAAATCCAAGAGAACTAAGTATCTCTATAATTTTTTCTTTTGGAATATTTTGTCCAATTATTGAATTAACATTATTAAGATTAACGGCAAGCGTATTTTCATTTACATCTTCAACATATTGTTCGCTACCGTTAAAAATAGTTCCCCCAAGAGAAGATATGGCACTTGCAAGATATTCAATTCCAATTTCTAAATTTGGCTCACTTCCTCTTGACGCTTTATAATAAATATCGCCAGTTTTTTGTTTTGTATCAAAAACTTTTTGTGCCAAAGCTTCAGGATTTGTATAATTGGCTTCTATTATTACAGTATCATTTTCTTTTAAAATATGTCCTGCTTCTATTCCTACAGTACTTAAAGGTATTTTTCCAGTAACTATATCGAAACCATTTTTATCTTTTGTTACTTTTAGAGAAGCTATATTTTTCTTATTTGTTGTAACTTCTTTTGAATAAACATTTAGCAATACGCCAGTTGCATGAGTAGCATAAGCTACAATTGTTTCTATATCTGTGTTTTTATTAATATTAATTATACTTGCTCTTATTCTAAATATCAAAGGCAACTTAAAATCAGTAATCTCAGCAACTTTATAAATCAAATTTGCATCTATATTGTTATCGCATTTTATATCCAAAACCTGACCAATTCCAATATCATTACTTATTACATTAGATTCATATTTATGTAAAGGTATATTAAAATAAGTACCCAATTCTCTTGCTATTCCATTGATACTTAAACAATCACCTCTATTTGCTGTTAATTCTATTTCTATTGTTTCAAAATTTAATATTGAATATTCATTTAGTTCTTTCCCAACTATAAGCTTACCAATTGAATTATCAAGTTCTAAAATACCGTCATTTAATTTTGGCAATCCAATTTCAGTAGAACTGCAAATCATACCAATAGACTCTACACCTCGAAGTTTTGCTTTTTTTATTTTAAAATCTTTATCCAATACAGTATCAATGGTTGCTACTGGTACAAATTGTCCTTGAGCTACATTTTTTGCACCACAAACTATTTGCACCGTTTGACTTCCTATATCTACTTGACAAACGCTTAGTTTGTCAGCATTTGGATGTTTTTCACAACTTAAAACTTTGCCAACAACTACACCATTTGGTATGAATATTTTTTCAACACTATCAACTTCAAGCCCAATAGAATTTAAAGCTTTACAAATAGATTTTGTAGAAATATTTGAAATATTTATAAATTCTTGCAGCCAATTTCTTGTAACTATCATCTAAACTGTCCTAATAATCTAATATCACTTTCAAATAAAGATCTTAAATCCCCAATTTTATGAATTAACATTGCAAACCTTTCAATTCCTAAACCAAAAGCATATCCGCTTACATTTTCATAATTAACAGCTTTAAATACATTTTCATCAACTATTCCACATCCCAAGACTTCTAGCCATCCTGTATGAGAACATACTCTGCATCCTTTTCCATTGCAAAATATGCAACTAATATCTACTTCAGCAGATGGTTCAGTAAACGGAAAAAATGATGGTCTAAATCTTACTTCTACATCTCCAAACATATGATGCAAAAATTCTACCATCACATGTTTTAAATTTGCAAAAGAAATTTTATTGTGCTTATCTACAACTAAGCCTTCAATTTGATTAAACATAGGAGTGTGAGTAATATCAAAATCTTTTCTAAAAACATTTCCTGGTGCTATCATTCTAATTGGTGGTTTTGTTTTCATCATTGTACGAATTTGAACAGGAGAAGTATGAGTTCTTAAAACTGCGCCATCTTTACAATAAAAAGTATCTTGCATATCGCGAGCAGGATGATATTTTGGTAAATTTAAAGCTTCAAAGTTATGAAAATCATCTTCAACCAACGGACCTTCTTCAACTGAAAAATTTAAATTTTGAAAATAAGTTGTAATTTTATCCAAAGTATCTATTACAGGGTGAAATGCACCATTTTGAGGTTGCATATTAAATTTTGTTACATCTATTTTTTCTAATTTTAAGTGTTCTTCCAATGCTAAAGCCATTAAAACAGTTTTTTTATTTTCTATTGCTTCACTGACTTTTGCTTTTTGTTCATTAAAATTTTGTGCAAATGCTTTTTTTTGAGTATTTGGAATATCTTTCATCTTAGTAAATTGAGCAGTTAAGACGCCTTTTTTTCCTAAAATTTCCACTCGTACATCTTCTAAACTACCCAAAGAGTTTGCCAATTCTATTTTTTTTAACCATTCTTGAATCAAGAATATCTCCTATTTTTTTAAATCTATTTGTCTAATTATTAGCGATTATATCTATATGTTCATTATAGTTTGGTTATAATAAAAAACAAAATTTTAATTTAACGGAGTTACTATGTGTTTATTTTGTAAAATAATTAATGGCGATATACCAAACAAAACTGTATTGGAAAATGAAAATTTTTTAGCATTTGAAGATATTAGCCCTCAGTGTAAAATTCATACTATTATTATCCCAAAAGTTCATATAAATTCTTTTAATGAAATGACACCAAATATAATGGCAGAAATGACATCATTCATACAAGAAGTAGCTTTGACTTTAGGTGTAAAATCAGATGGATATAGACTAATTACAAATATTGGAAAAAATGGTGGACAAGAAATAAATCATATACATTTTCATTTATTAGCTGGTGAACAATTGGGAAGTTTGGTTTAAGAATTTATGCTAATAAACCTATAAAAAATATGATTTTTATAGGTTTACTAAACTAACTAAGTTATTATTTTACTAACAGGTATTTCTACTATTGATCTTGCTTTATTTTCCTTAAGCTTTGGAATCAGGTGTCTAAGCTCTGATTGATTAACGACAGCCATTATATCTACCCAATCCCCTTTTGCCAAATGTGAAATTGTTGGGTTTTTGCTAGGCAAAATATCAAGTATTTTATCAAGATTATCACTAGAAGCATTCATCATTAAACAAACTTTTGGTACAGCATCTATTACGGATTTTAGCATCATAATTATATTTTCAATTTTTTTCTTTTTTTAGGGTCTTCCCATGCTTTTTTATTTGCTATAAATCGCGTAGTAGTTTCAAGAACAGTATCTATTATTTTTAAATTATTTGCTCTTAAAGATGAGCCTGTTTCTGTTATCTCAACTATTGCGTCTGCAAGCTCAGGTACTTTTACTTCGGTCGTACCCCAACTAAATTCTACATTTACATTTGTATTGTGAGACGCAAAATAATCAGCTGTTAGATTTACTACTTCAGTAGCGATTGTTTTACCTTCCAAATCTTTTGCACATTTATATGGAGAATCTTCTTTTACTGCTAAAACTCACTTAATTGGCTTATAGCTTTGTTTTGCGTACATTAATTCGCAAACTTCAACCACATCATTTGCTGCTCTATTTTCTTTAATCCAATCTAAACCAGTAAGACCACAATCAATTTGACCACTTTGAACATATCTGGCCATCTCCTGAGCACGAATCAGCATACATGATATTTCATCATCATCAATAGTTGGATAATAGTTTCTTCCTGATACTTTTATATCATAACCAGCTTCTTTAAAAATTTTTAATGTCGGTTCTTGTAAGCTACCCTTTGGGATTCCAAGTTTTAGTTCCATTTGTTTTCCTATTATGTAAATTAAAATTTAAAAAATACTATAGCATATAAAAAATTTAACTTTTATTTAACTTTTTATATTAAGTAACTATAATTTATATCAACCAAAATACAAAATGGTAAATTAAAATGAATATAAATACAAACACACTTCTAAATCTATTGTTACCAAAACTAGATACTGCAAGCAAAGAAAAAATTATAAAACTAAACAATAACGGTGAAATTGATTTATCACTACTTTTGAAAGATAAAAGCACACAAACTATTTTAAATGAATTATTTAAAGACTTGTTAAGTGGTTTAAAGAGTAAAGCAAAAGTTGTTACGCTTTTACAAAATAGCAAGCAGATGTTTGATTTTAAAAACTTTTCTAGCAATATAAAAGATTTATTAAAACAAATTGAGACAAATCCAAAATTAGAAAAGCAAGTTGTGATATTGAAAGATTTTTTGATAAATATAAAAAATTTAGATGAAAAATCACTTAAGGCAAATATTGCAAATAGTGGTATATTTTTAGAATCAAAATTACTTAAAAATAATGTAAATATTACAAATGATATAAAAGCTGTTGTGTTGCAAATTCAAGAACTTAGTAGCGAAACTAAAGTAGATAAAATTTTAACCCAAATTGAATATTTTCAAGCTTTATCTTATGCTTCAATGTCAAATTATACTTATTTGCCTTTTGGCTGGGATGAAATTGAAGATGGAGATGTACAATTTAATTGTGATGATAAAGATAATTTTTCTTGCCATATTGATTTGATTTTAAAAAAATATGGAGAGTTAAAAGTTATGTTGATTTTAGATAAAAAAAATAACATAAATATTAATATGGGTATTAAAAATGATAAATTAAAACAAAAAATTCAAAAAAATCTACAACTTTTAAGGCAAGGTATTGGTAAAATTGGGCTATCGTTACAACAATTAAATGTATTTGATATAAAAAGCGATAAGAATAAAACATATGAAGAAAAAGCTTATGCTACCAATGATAATCTAAATTTTGGCATAGATATTAAGGCATAGTAGTGAAAAATAAAATTTCTTCAAAAAAAGCAACCGCATTAAAATATGATGAAAAAAAAGATATTGCACCAAAAATAACTGCATCAGGTACAGGATATGTTGCAAAAAATATTATTCAAATAGCCAAAGAAAACAATATCCCAATTAAAGAGGATGGAGATTTGATAAATATGCTAAGTCAAATTGAACTTAATGCCCAAATACCAGAAGAACTTTATAAGGCAGTAGCAGAAGTTTTTAGTTTTATTTATGGGATAACAAGTGATGAAAAAAATGAAAATATTAAAAAATAAAACATCAGCAAAATAACAACACTTTTTTAGTAAAATAGGAAAAATTAAAAGGAACAATAAAATGATATTTACAAAAGAAGAATTTAAAGCAAAAGTTGAAGACATACAATCACAATCTTGGTATAAAAATCCTATAGGATTTGGTATTGCTAGATTGGATCGTGGACAATTAAACTCTGATAAAGTTTTACAAGCTACTTATCCTATAGTAAATTGGGGTGAAAATTTTGGAAGTGCTGCTATTTTTATGGACGCTTTAAAAGAAGCTGGTGTTGATGTTGATACATCTAAAAGTGAATTAGTATGTGATATTAGTGATGTATTTTTGACTACTTGTATTGAATCGTTTAGACCATATATCCCTGAAGCAAAAGGTGATGCTCATAAAAATGTACAGTTGATTTCTCATCTTTCTACACTTCCAATCGAAAGTGGTTTGACTGCTGATGATTTTAAAGTTGTGTTTATTTTTGAAGATGCAAATCCTGCTTCTGTAGAAACTGCGTATTTAAAACTTTATGCTTTAAGTACTAGAAAAGCACAATTAAGAAAGATAAATTTAAATGGTGCATTTGGCTTGCTTCACAATGTAGCATGGAGCGGAAATACTCCAATAGAGCTTGATTGGCTAAGAGCAAATGAGCTTGACTTAAAACTTAGTGGTAAATATCCTGTAATTGATATGGTTGATAAATTTCCAAGATTTTTAGGTCATATTATTCCAGACGACAATACAAGAATTTTAGATAGTTCAAAAGTAAGATTTGGTGCACAATTAGCTGGTGGAACAACTGTAATGCCAGGTGCTTCATATATCAACTTTAATGCTGGTACTTTAGGTGCTGTTATGGTTGAGGGTAGAATTAGTTCAAGTGCAATAGTTGGTGCAGGTAGTGATGTTGGTGGTGGAGCTTCTATTTTGGGTGTATTAAGTGGAACAGATGGAAATCCTATCTCTATAGGTGAAAATACACTTTTAGGAGCAAATTCAACTACTGGTATTCCTTTAGGCGATGCTTGTATTGTAGATGGTGGTTTGGCTATCTTTGCTGGTACAAAAATATCAATCTCTGATAAGCAAATTGAAAAAATCAAAGAAGTAAATATGAATGCAAAACTTTCAAATCTTATGAAAGCTAGTGAATTGCAAGGTTTAAATGGTATTCATTTTAGACAAGATTCTCAAACAGGTGCTTATATGGCAATGAGAAGTACAAGAGAAGTGAAGTTAAATACAGAATTACACTAAGGAGTTTTATTATGATGTGTCTTAGAAATTTTTACACTGTTATATTTTTGTCATTTTTGTTTTTTGGTTGTGCAACAACTCAACAAACCGAACAAGCAAAACAAACAACGCAACCTAAGCAAGAAAAACAGTCTTATGTTGAAGAAAAATATGATAGTAGTAAAAAATATGTTGGTGAAAAATATGACGACAGCAAAGAATATGTTGGAAAAAAATATGATGATACAAAAGAATATACTGCAGATAAATATGAAGATGCGAAGGATTATACTGTAGATAAATATGATGACAGCAAAGAATATGTTGGCGAAAAGTACGAACAGTCAAAAGAATGGGTAAGTGACGCATATGATAAAACAAAAAAAGCCATAGTCGGAGATTAAAAAAACTTTTATGCTTCTGTATCAGCCACAAAATGGGTATTGTTATAATAGTGATACCCATTTTCTATATAATTTTATTTGCAATAATTTAAAAAAATATAAAAATATCAGAGGTGATTTGCTTGATATTGGAAGTGGTAGTGGAATACTTGGTTTGCTTATGGCTAGGGATTATGATAAGTTAAAATTAAATCAATGTGAAATACAAAAAGAATTTCAATTTTTATCACAAAAAAATTCGCAAATAAATAACATCAATTCTTCTATGTTTAGAGGTAGTTTTTTGGATTTGGATTTTAATAAGCAGTTTGATTATATTGTATCGAATCCTCCTTTTTATCCAAGTAGTGTTGTAAAAAGTGAAAATAAAAATATTAAAATTGCAAGATACAATGACAATTTGCCTTTGGAGCATTTTATTCTAAAAGTATCAAAAATATTAACAACCAATGGAAAGTTTTATTTTTGCTATGATGTTAAGTTGATAAATGATATTATGGAACACTGTAATAAGGTAAAATTAAATATAGAAAGTTTACAATTTTTACATCCAAAAGCTACGAAAGAAGCTTCATTGGTGTTAGTAATGGCGAAAAAAAATTCTAAAACTTTGATGAAAATATTGCCACCATTTATTATGTTTGGTAAAGATGGAAAATTTGGTGATGAAACAAATGCTGTGTATCAAAAATGCTCAACTCATAGTATAAAATGTCAGGTAGATGTACAATGATAGAACAAGAAGGATTTTCATATAAATTTGATGAATTTCGATGTGCTAGTTGTGAAGGAAATTGTTGCATTGGTGAGTCTGGTTATATTTGGATAAATAAAGATGAAATTTTAGCTTTGGCAGATTTTTTAAAAATCTCACAAGAAGAATTAATGTCTAAATATTTAAGAAAAGTAGGATATAAATATTCCATCAAAGAGATACGACTTTCAGAAGATAATTATGCTTGTATGTTTTTTGATATAATAAAAAAACAATGTAGTATTTATGATGTTAGACCAACACAGTGTAGAACTTTCCCTTTTTGGGATTATTTTAAAGAAAACTTAGAAGAGGTAAAAAAAGAGTGTCCAGCTATAGTCGATTGATAATTATTTTCATTTTTATATTTAGTGGTTGCGTAAATGCACAACCGTCACTCAAGGTAAATAATCAAAACGATACCTTGATTTTGCTTGCTTTAGATTATGAGTTATCTAAAAAATTTAATAAAAGCGCAGAACTTTATCTTAGATTATATAGATTAACAGATAGGCTTGAATATTTGCAAAAGGCTATCAATCAAAGTATTTTGGCTAAAGATTTTAAAACTTCTGGAATTTTGTGCAAAGAAAATTTAGATAAATATCCTAAAAAAGATGAAAGGTTTCATAGACTTGCTGTTATTTCATCTCTCCATCAATTAAAATTAAATGAAGCACTTGAGTTGGCTAAAAAACTTTTAAAAAAATATAACAATACAGAAAATTACGAAATAATAGGTAATGTTTATTATGCAAGAGGAGAATATATAGATGCTGTAAAGTATTTTGAAAGTGCTTATGCTATAAACCAAAAACCAAAAACTTTGGTATCACTAGCAGATGTTTTATATGTGTATTTAAATGAAAAGCAAAAAGCTATTTCTTATCTTGAAACATTTATGCGACTTTACGGCTGTAAACAATTGGTATGTAATAAATTAATTGAATTATATCAAGAAGAACAAAATATAGATGGTATGATTTCAATTTTAAAAACAGCATATAAAAAATACAAAAATCCATTTGCAAGATATAAAATATCAGTTTTATTAGTCAATAATTTAGAAAAAAAAGATATAAATCAAGCAATAAAATTTTTAGAAAAAAATAGAATAGATGATACAAAATTATTAATTTTATATGAAAAAGCGGGATATTACAAAAAGGCTTTAAAATTAGTTCGTAATGCATATAAGAAAACTAAAAATAAAGCATTGCTAGGAAAAATTGCTATTTTGGAATTTGAAATAGCGGAAGATAAAAAAGCTATGATGAAACATGTATTTGCTAATTTTGAATTAGCACTTACTGTGACAGAAGATGCAAATTATAAAAATTATTATGGATATTTGCTTATTGATTATGATATAAATGTTAGCAAAGGATTGGAATTAGCAAAACAGGCATTGGATAAACATCCAAATAATGCGGCTTATTTAGATTCTGTGGCTTGGGGATATTTTAAATTAGGAAAATGTGATTTAGCTTTAAAATATATGAAAAAAGTTATTGAGCAAATTGGACTTGATAATAAAGAGATAAAATTGCATTGGGAAAAAATACAGGAGTGTAAAAAGTGATTTTAGATGAGATAATAAAAAAAACAAAAGATGATTTAGAAAAAAGAAAAAAAGACTATGATATAGATTGGCTAGGCAGAAGTTTGGCATACAATCCATATCCACCAAGAGATGTAAAACCGTATCTTACAAGCACACTAGATGAAAAAATAAGAATTATTGCTGAAGTAAAAAAAGCGAGTCCTAGCAAAGGAATTATAAGAGAAGATTTTGATCCATTGTTTATAGCGCAAGAATATAGCAAAAATGGAGCAAATGCGATTTCTGTACTTACAGAACCTCATTATTTCAAAGGAGATTTGGAGTATCTTACAGGAATAAGAAGATATGTAGAAACACCTTTGCTTAGGAAAGATTTTATAGTAGATAAATATCAAATCGTTGAAGCTTTGGTGTATGGAGCTGATTTTATACTTTTGATTGCAAAAGCTTTAAGTAAAAAAGAATTAAAAGAGCTTTATGAATATGCTTTACATTTGGGGCTTGAAGTTTTAGTTGAAATTCATGATAAAGAGGATTTGACAAAAGCTATGTGGTGTGGCGCTACAATTATCGGTATAAATCATAGAAATTTAGATACTTTTGAAATGGATATGAACCTTTGTGATAAATTAATTCCTATGATACCAAATGGCAAAATAATAGTTGCAGAAAGTGGTGTAAGTGATACTGAAACTATTAAAAGATTAAGCGAAATTGGTGCAGATGCATTTTTGATAGGTGAACATTTTATGCGACAAGATGATATTGGTGCTGAGGTCAAAAAACTTAAAAATAGTCTCTGATGAAAAAAACTGATGAATTAAAAAAGGCTTTTTTTCAAAATCAAGATGGTATCTTTGGTAGAAAATCAAAGATACATTTTAATTCATTTACAAAAGATATTACTACTATATTTAGTAAAATTGCTTCTTATCCTCAGTATAAAGAGATACGAAAAAGATATAAAGTAGATAAAATAATATCTAAAATACTTTTACCAAAACAATTACATTATGTTTTATATTCATTTTATCGAAATGGAAAATTAACAATCGCTACTCAAAATCATATCGGACAAGCTGAATTGAATATGCAAAAAATGATTTTAATAAAATTTCTTAAACAAATTAAAGATTATGAAGATATAAAAGAGGTAAGTATATTTAGAGATGAAAAATTTATTCCTGCTAAAGAAGATAAAAATCTTAATATAAAAGAGATAACTTTTAGCGAAAAAAGTCATGGAATTTTTGAAAATAATATTAGTGATAAAAAACTATATAAAAAAATTGAAGAGATTCGTGAATTGATTAAAAACAAATCAGTGGAATAATAACCTAAATTCATACACAAAAATGCTAAGAATAATAAATAGCTTAATATAGTTTTAATATAACTATAAGCCTAATTAGTTATCATTAGAAGATAACAAAAGGAAGAGTTTTGAATGATTTAGAAAATCTATTAAATCTTGATGAAGAAGTTTATCCGTTAGATAATGGTTATTGGGTAAAATTTGAGGCTAAAAAGGTAAAAGTAACTTTAGCTATTCCACATGGTGTAAAGTATTCTATAACTTTACATGATAAAAGAAATCATCGAATAATAGGCTATGACAATGCTCATAGTTTTAAATCAGGTAAAAAATATGGTGCTAAAAAAGAAACTTGGGATCATATTCATAAAAAGATGGATATTGTATCTTATGAATTTGAATCAGCTTCACAGTTAATTGAAGATTTTTGGAAAACTGCCGAGCATTATATGGATAATAATTAAAAGGATTGCATGATGAAATTAAAAACTATAAAAGTTGGTATTATGCCAATGAATGAATACAAATCAAGAACAATAGCAATCGCAAAAGGTGAATATACTCCTAAAAAAGATGAGCCTAAAGTTTGGTTTGAATCTTTAAAATCAATGGCTCAAATTTTAGGTAATGAAAATCAACAATTATTAAAAGTGATTTTAGAAAAAAAACCTCAATCATTAGCAGAACTTGAAGAACTTACTGGTCGTGCAAAATCAAATCTATCAAGAACTTTAAAAACTCTTCAAAGATATGGCATAGTTAAATTAAATAAGATTAAAAACACTATTGTTCCAGAAGTTCAAGCTACAGATTTCAAAGTTGAGTTTGGTATAGGTAGTAAAGCAGCTTAGAAAATAGTTGAGATTACTTAAATAAAGCAGACCCAACTCTTATCATATTTGAACCACATTGAATTGCTAGTTCAAAATCACTGCTCATTCCCATAGAACAGATTGTCGCATTTTTACAATTTTTAAAAATTTCATTTGTTGTCACAAAACTTTGTTTTATTATCTCCGTATCATTACTGTATGCACCGATACTCATAACGCCTTTTAAATTTATATTTGGACATTCTTTTTTAATCTTATTATAAATTTCTATAGCAACTTCTGGCATTACGCCTGATTTTGTATCTTCTTTTGCGCTATTTATTTGCAATAAACAATTCATTTTTTTATTTTTTGCCTCTAATTTTTTATTTAACTCTAAGGCTAAATCAAAGCTATCTAAAGAATGTACAAGAGTTGGATTTAAGTCTATTAGATTATTTATTTTATTTTTTTGCAAAGTACCTATAAAGTGCCATGATACTGGAATATCTTCAAGTTCTTTTGATTTTTGTTTTAAATCTTGAATTTTATTTTCACCAAATGCTCTTTGTCCTGCTTCATAAACAGTTTTGATATCATTTGATGTTGAATATTTACTTACTCCTACAAGCTGAACCACATGATGCTTGCTTAGTTTTAATCTTGCTTGTTCAATTTTTTCTATTACTGTATCTAAATTTATTATTGCTTGTTGTTGGTTCATTTTATTTTATCCTATCCATCTAACTATATCATTATAAAGTCCGAGTATCATTAAGCTTGCTAAAATAACCCATCCAACAACAGTAAGCTGTACCAAAACTTTTTCGCTTGGTTTTCGTCTTGTTATCATTTCATAAAGATTAAACATAATATGACCGCCATCAAGAGCAGGTATTGGCAGAAGATTAAGAACTCCTAAGTTTACAGAAATAAGTGCGGTAATAGTAAAAAGTGCTACTATACTACTTTGACTAGCATCTGATATAACTTTTCCTATAGATATAACACCACCTATTTCGCTAGATGGAATAATACCTTGAATTAATTTTTTTACACCTAAAAATATCATCTTGCTAGCTTCGTATGTTTTATTGTATGCAAAAACTAATGATTCTGTTGGAGAATAATATATAGTGATAATTTTTGCAGCTGGTGCTATTCCTATCATTCTTTTTTTAATTTTTTCTTTAAACATATTTTGAGAGTCGCTTAGTTTTGGACTAATTATAATAGTTTGGACTTTATTATCTCTTTTTATATAAAATTTTAAAGCACTTTTTGAATCCTTAATGACAGAACTTAAATCATCCCAAGTTTTTATTTTTGTATCGTTGATTTTAAGTATTTTATCATTTGCTTGAAGTCCTGCTTTTTGTGCTGGAGAATTTTCTATTACTTTTCCAATAGTAGGAGATAGATGATTGTTTCCTAAAAGCCCTATAAAAATATATAAAACAAAAGCTAATAAAAAATTTGCAAAAGGACCAGCAAGCAAAATAAGCATTCTTTGAAATGGTGTTTTTGTGTTGTAGCTATCAGGGTCATTATTAACTAACGCTGGATTTATATCTTCTTGACCTTTCATTTTTACATATCCGCCAAGAGGAATAGCAGATATGCTCCAATCAGTGCCTTTCCAATGCTTCGTTGCTAATCTTTTTCCAAATCCTATTGAAAATACATAAACTTTAACCCCAAGAAGTCGTGCAACAATAAAATGCCCAAGTTCATGAAAAAAAACTAAAACTGATAATACAAGTAAAAAAGTAATGGTACCCATTTAAAAAAACTCCAATTTGTCTATTTAATATAATTTCTAATATATTCATAGCCAGAATATAAAGTTAGAGCAACTGCAATCCAAAGTAGGGCAGTTGCAAAAGGCCAATTCATAAGTAAAAATCCAATAGCTATCATTTGAACTACTGTTTTTATTTTGCCTGCCATTGTTGAAGCTACTTCTTTTCCTTCAGATACTGCAACAACTCTAAGTCCTGTGATAAAAAATTCTCTTGATAAAATTAAAAATACAGCAAAAGCACTTGCTCTGTCAAGTACGATTAGACCTATAAAACCAGCAAGCATCAACATTTTGTCCGCAAGAGGATCTAAAATACCACCTAGCTTTGTCATTTGATTCCAGCTTCTTGCGATATAGCCATCAAAAAAATCAGTAATAGAAGCAATAACAAAAATCAATCCAGCAAAATAATCTAGCCAAGTAGTGTGCCATCCGTCAAAAAGAGGATTTGACTGATCTATCATAAACCAAAGCATTAATGGTGCTAGCAAAATTCTGAAAGTAGCTAAAAAGTTTGGTAAATTTAGATTTTTATTTTTCATTATTTAAATGAAGTTCCACCGTCAATAACAATAGTTTGACCAGTAAGCCAACCACACTCTGGAGTTGTTAAAAAATATACCATACCACTAAGATCATTTGCATTACCCATCCTATTCAAAGGACTTCTTTTGCAAACTTCATTTTTTACTTCTTCATAATTAGGAAAAGCCTTTAGTGCATCAGTATCAATTGGTCCGCCACTTACAGCATTTACTCTAATCCCTTTTTCGCCCAATTCTTGAGCTGCATATTTGACCATAGTTTCAACAGCATTTTTACTATTTCCATGACCAGAATAATTTGGAGTATAAACTAAATTTCCAGTAGAACTAAGACTTACGATAGAGCCTCCGCCAACTTTTTCCATTCTTTTAGCAGCTTCTTGTGCCCCAACTACGAAAGCCAAAACTGTAGCTGTATAAATATTATTTAAACCTTTTGGTTTCAATCTCATAAACGGAGCAAAACCACCGACAACAGAACGACCAGATATTATTGCATTTGATACAAAATAATCAACACTTTCAAAATCTTCATCAATTTTTTTAAATAATTCTTTATATTCATTTGGTTCTAAAATATTTAAAGGATAACATCGAGATTTTATTCCAAACTTATTCTCCAAATCTGTTGCAATCTTTTTTGCTATTTCTTCATTTGAGTTATATGTAAAAGCTACATTTATCCCTTCTTTTGCAAATCTATAGGCTATCTCTTTTCCTATTCCTTTTGTTGCACCGCTTATTACTAAAGTTTTTTTCATTATGCAATAATTTCGTATTTTTCTAAAGTTTTTTCTAAAAGATTCATACTGTCTTTACTAGGCGGAGTTAGAGGAAGTCTATATTCTAAAGTATCAATTAATCCAGCAATATACATAGCTGCCTTGATTGGGATAGGATTTGCTTCACAAAACAATGCTTTATTTAAGGGATACAAAGTGTTATTTAATTTTCTTGCCTCATCAAATTTCCCCTCTGCTGTTAGGTGTATGATTTGAGATTTTATATTTGGTAAAATATTTGCAGTAACTGAAATACAACCACTAGCACCTTGTGCCATCATAGGAAAATCAATAGCATCATCGCCACTAACTACTGCAAAATCAGGAGCAAGAGTAAGTAGTTCTATCGTTCTTTCTAAGCTTCCCGTTGCTTCTTTGATAGCATAAATATTTGAAATATCATTATAAAGTCTAGTTGCAGTATTTGCACTTAAATCAACAGCAGTTCTCCCCGGTACATTATAAAGCATAACAGGAATTTCAATAGCATTTGCTACAGCTTTATAATGCTGATAAAGTCCCTCTTGTGTAGGCTTATTATAATATGGAGTAACAGAAAGAATAGCATCAGCACCTACTGATTGTGCATGAGAAGCTAGTTCTATTGCCTCAGATGTCGCATTTCCACCAGCTCCGGCTATCACTTTTGCATTCGTTCCTTTACAAGCAGCAACAGCAATTTCAATACATCTTTTATGTTCGTTCATATCAAGTGTTGCACTTTCGCCAGTAGTTCCAACAGGAACAACACAATCAATACCTTGTGCTATTTGTCTTTTAATCAGGTTTTCATAAACATTTTCATCTAATTTTCCATTTTTAAATGGTGTAATTAAAGCTGTCATAGCCCCTGTCAAATTTTGAATCATATTATTTCCCCTATGTTTATCAGTTTATATTTGCGGATTATATCAAAATCTTTTAGTCAGATAGCTTTTGTGATTACTATAATGTTTGTTTTGATTTTGGTATAATTATTAAGTTTTGTTTTGATATATTTTGTTAGTTTAATACTAATGCTTTATTAAAGGATTGAAATGCAATCGCAATTTTATATTCATTTAGCTATTTATATCGGCGAATTTTTAATCATAATTGCTATTTTAAATATGCTTTCTCAACGCCGAACGGCTACAAGTATAACTGCTTGGTTGTTGGCGATTTTTATAGTTCCTTTTTTGGCGGTACCTTTATATTTTATCGTAGGCATTAGAAAGCGTAAAAATCTTCACAAAAAAACAATCGTTACTTTACAAAAAAACAAAGAGATTCCCGAAAACAAAGCAAATCCTATTGATTTATTATTAAGAAAAAATGATATCCCTGGAACTACTGAACATAATAATTTTATTCTTTTTACTGATGGCATTAAGGCTTACGAAATACTTATGACTTATATAAAAGAGGCTAAAATTTCTATATCAATTAGTATGTATATCTTTTCAAATGATAAAGTTTCAAAAACTATTATGAATGCTTTGGTTTTAAAGGCGTCACAAGGTGTGGAAGTTAGAATTTTAATAGATAGTGTCGGGTCTTTTTTTCTTTATTTTAATCAAATATATTTAAGAAAATTAAAAAAAGCAGGAGCAAACATAAGTTTTTTTATGCCTATTTTCAAACAGCCTTTTCAAAA
>JAOZVJ010000002.1 GCA_029938215.1 Arcobacteraceae bacterium
TATCTTCTAAAAATATAGTTGTCGATGGATTATCTGATGAGGAATTATATAAATATATTTTTGATGATAATTTTTCAACAGCAGATAAAATATCTGAAATATCAGGTAGAGGAGTTGGTATGAGTGCAATAAAAGCTGAACTTGATAAATTAAATGGAGTATATGAAATTCAAAGTAAAATAAATGTAGGTACGACTATTATATTTAAGATACCAACAAATCAAAGTTGGGAACAGTAAAGTATTTGATTGTTTTATTTTTAAATAATTAAAAAAGTCAAGTAGAAAAAACTACTTGACTTTTTTACTTTAAATTTAAAATTTAAAGATTACCCTAAAAATGGGTTAGCATATAATGCAATTAATGCAATTACAAGTGTATAGATAACTTGAGCTTCAATCATCGCAAGAGCGATAAACATTGTAGTCATAAGTTTTCCACCCATACCTGGGTTTCTTGCAGTTCCTGCGATTGTAGCAGCAGCAGTATTACCCATACCAATAGCACCACCCATAGCAGCAATACCAAGACCAACACCAGCAGCTAATACTGAGTAAGCTTGAACCATAGAATCAGCGCCAGCTTCGCTAGCAAATGCAGCAGTTGCAAAAGCAACCATTAAGAATAAAATTTTTTTCATTCTGTATCCTTTTAAAATTTGTATTTACAAAGTCTGTTCGGCTTGCGTAACTTGATGTAACATACACCAAGCAATAACTATATAAATACAGTTATTTCCCTACTTAATACTTTGATTGACTGCATTTTATCTAAAATAATATTATATTAAAATTAAAAAATGTAATAAAACTAAATAAGACAATTTTTATCTTAGTTAGGTTAAACTTCATTTTATAATATATAAAAAGGAGTTAATCGTGGAAGTATATTTAGACAATAACTCAACAACACAGTTTGACCCAAAGGTTAAAGAGGTGTTTTGTAGCAGTGTGGATAATTTTGGGAACGCAAATGTTATTCATAATCAGGGCATTAAAACAAGAGCAGCATTAAATGAAGCATATGATAAGATTTATGATAGCTTAAATGCAAGCGATGACGATGATATCATATTTACATCTTCAACTACTGAAGGAAATAATGCAGTAATAAAAACTTTTTTAGATGCTTTTTTAAGAGGTAGTGAAAAAAATCATATTATTTCAAGTGTAGCAGAACATGCTTCTATTAAGTCGCCACTTAATTATTGCAAAAGTTTTGGCATGGAAGTTACATATATAGGGACTGATGAAAATGGTTTGATTCGTCTTGAAGATTTAAAAAATGCAATAACTCCTAAGACAGCATTGGTAAGTGTCTTAATGGCAAGTAATGAGACTGGTGCTATTCAGCCAATAAAAGAGATGGCTAAAATTTGCCATGGTCGTGATGTTCCATTTCATAGTGATGGTGCTCAGGCTATTGGTAAGATTAAAGTTGATTTGCAAGATTTGGGAGTTGATTATTTCACTTGGTCTGCACATAAATTTCATGGGCCAAAAGGAGTTGGTGGATTATTTATAAAAGCAAAGGCTCCATATGTGCCATTGATTCATGGAAGTAAAAATGTGATGGGTGGGAAAAGAGCAGGAAGTCTTTATAATAATGGAATATTTGCAATGGCAGAAGCTATAAAAATATCCAACTCTACTATGAATATCGCTTATATTGAAAATCATACGAAAGTTTTAAGAGATAAATTAGAAGCTGAAATTTTAAAAATACCTGATACGAAATCTTATGTACCAAAAGAATATAGACTAAACAATATTGTTGTCGTTTCTTTTAGAGGAATAGAAGGTGAAGCAATGCTTTGGGATATGAATGAAAATGGTATTTATATTTCAACTGGAAGTAGCTGTAGTAGTGAAGATTTGGAAGCTAGTGCTGTTGTAGAAGCTTTGGGAGAAAAGACAGAGATAGCAAATGCAACTGTTATGTTTGCACTAAGTAAGTTTACAACCGAAGAAGAGATTGATTATGTTGTTGAAAAGCTTAATGTGATAGTAAAAAGAATTAGAGAAATATCTATGACTTACGCTAAGCAAGATGCATTTTCAGTACATTTACATTAAAAAGGAAAAATATTATGGCAAGAGATGATTTAATAAGCGGAAATGTCTGGGAGCAATATAGCCAAAAAGTTCAAGATAGAATGAACAATCCAAAAGCAATGGGAGAACTTAATCAAGCAGATGCAGATGCAAAAGGCGCAAGGCTAATAGTCGCTGATTTTGGTGCAGAATCTTGCGGTGATGCTGTAAGACTATTTTGGTTGGTTGATGAAGCTACTGATGCGATTATTGATAGTAAATTTAAATCTTTTGGTTGTGGAACTGCTATTGCTTCTAGTGATGCTATGGCAGAACTTTGTATAGGAAAAACTGTTGATGAGGCTATAAAAATTACAAATAAAGAAGTTGAAGCATTTTTAAGAGATGATGATGGAACTCCTGCTGTTCCTCCTCAAAAAATGCATTGTAGCGTAATGGCTTACGATGTTATACTTGAGGCTGCTGCTCAATATAAAGGTGTCGAGCGAAGCATTTTGGAAAATCAAGATATAGTTTGTGAATGCGCAAGAGTTACAAAACAAGAAGTTGTTGATGCAATTAGAAATAACAATCTAACAACAGTTGAACAAATTGGAGAAATAACAAAAGCTGGAACATTTTGTAAAAGTTGCATAAGACCAGGTGGCCATGAAGAAAAAGATATTTATTTAGTAGATATTTTAGAAGATACAAGAGCTCAAATAGATAAGGAAAAATTAGAGGTTGCCGCTAATACAACACAAAGTGGAGAAATGAGTTTTGGTAAAATGACAATTGTTCAAAAAATTAAAGCTATTGATGTAGTGATAGATGAATACATAAGACCAATGTTAGTAATGGATGGTGGAGATATGGAGATAATTGATATAAAAGAAAATCTTCCGTATTTTGATATTTATATTAGATATTTAGGTGCTTGTGGAAGTTGTCCTAGCGGAGCTACAAGTACGCTTTACGCTATTGAAACTACACTTAAACAAAAAGTAAATGAAAATATTAGAGTATTACCTATTTAAATAAGACAATTTTTATCTTATTTAAGATATTATTTCAAAACAAATTAAAAATTAGGAGAAAATAAATGAGTTTATTACCAGAAAATGCGGAGAAGGTTGAAGTAGCAGGGGCAACAGTTGATTTTTTTAAATATATACAAGATGGTTTAACAACATACCAATTTGATACAAGTAAATGCGGACCACCAGATCCTATGGTAAATGCAATGGCTGGACTTCAAGTGCTTGATGATAATTCACAATTAATTATGTACAATCACAAAGCACCAGCAGGATTATTTCCAAAAATTGAAGCTCAGTATGATTATACAGCTGAAGATTTAGATATTGGAATAGCAAAAATGGTATTTACTAAAAAAGGCGGAGCTAAAGCTAATACAGATTTTAATAACAATAGTTGTAATGGGTAATAAGTAGATGGCAGTATCTACTGATTTTGCCCCACCTTTTAAATTAATAGCACCTTATTTTGTAATAGGTGCTATTTTTTTTGTCTTTAGCGTGGCTTTACTTTTTGGTTTTGATATTTCAAATTTAAACAGTATGGACAGTCACACTTTATCGTGGGTTCACATATTTTTGCTTGGATTTGTGATGATGGTTATATTTGGAGCAATGGCACAATTAGTGCCAGTGGTACTTGAAGTTGGACATTTTGCAGTAGATATATATTATATAATTTATCCATTATTATTTATAGGTACTATTCTTATGGGATATGGTTTTTTATATAGTCCTGAACTTTTGCCTTACGGAGGTGTTGTTGTTCTCGTATCTTTACTTGTATTTGTATTTGAAACTTTTATGACAATTAAAAAAGTAAAAAAATTTAATCTTGTTATGGTTAGTGTGGTTATAGCAAATATATTTTTATTTTTGGGATTAATCTTTGGAATAATGATGGCATTAGGTTATGCTGGAACTATTAGCGTAGATATTATGTCTTTGTTAAAAGCACATATATATTTAGTGCTTGGCGGTTATGTTGGAATTACGATTATGGGAATGAGTCTAATACTTCTTCCTATGTTTTGGCTTTCACATAGTTTTAGTTGGCGACCAGTAGAATACGCACTTACTATTATGAGTGTTGCAGTTGTAGTTGTTATGCTTTCATCTATTTTTGATAGCAATATACTAGAATACGCAGGTTATATTTTAAGTATTATAGCTTTATGTTTGTACTTTTATCAAATTTATATTATCTATAAGACAAGGGTAAGATTGGATAAGGATATATATTTGTATTCTCTTTTATTTTCTTATGTTTGTTTGGCATTAGTTTTAATTATGGGCGTAATATATTTGTTTTATCCAAATACAAGTTTATTACTAACTATTGGGTGGATTTTATTTTTTGGCTATATTACTTTTGTAATAACTGGACATTTATATAAGATAGTTCCATTTTTGGTTTGGTATGAAAGATTTGCTCCTCTTATTGGAAAACAAAAAGTTCCAATGCTTGCGGATATGGTACCAGAAAGAAGTGCAAAATTTCAATTTGCTTTTAGTGCATTAGGCGTAACAATTTGTGCGATAGGAATATTTTTTGGAATTAATGATATTTTTAAAGCGGGCGTTAGTTTTTTGCTTGTAGGTAGTATATTTATGGTAAAAGATTTAATGTATATGATAAATTTTAAATAATTTAAGATAATAAAAAAGGATAAAATGTGATAACTAAAGAAGAAATATATAAGGCAATATCGACTGTAAATGATCCAGAAGTTGGATTTAATTTAGTAGAAATGGGTTTGATTTATGATGCAACTTGCGATGAGAATTATAATGCAAAAGTAACTATGACTTTAAGTACGAAAGCTTGTCCGCTACATCAAATGATTGTTCAATGGGTAGAAGAAGCAGTGTTAAGAGAAATTGAAACTATTCAAAATGTAGAAGTAGAAGTAGTGTGGGAACCAGCTTGGAATATATCTATGGCATCTGATGAGGTAAAAGCTAAATTAGGTGGCTCTTAATTAAAAAAATAAAAAAGGAAGTATTTTGAAATATCCAAAATTTTTTGATGAAATAGAAACTATAAAAACACAAGATGATTTATCAGATTTTTTAGGCACATTTGAAGATGGTTTAATAGAATTTAGTTATCTTGATGTTGTAAAAAGTGCTGGACATAGTTGCCCTACGCTTGCAGGTGCATATATTATGGCTTTAGAAGGTTTAAAGGCACTCTACAAGGATGAGACTCCAGTACGAGGTGAGATTTTTGTTTCATTTAGTGATGATGCTAAAAATGGAGTTGCTGGAGTTATCGCAAATGCAATAACGCATATTACTGGAGCTACAATAACTAGCGGATTTAAAGGTATTGGCGGAAATTTTGTAAGACATAGTTTGATGGAATTTAATGCAAATATTAGTTCAGATGTAAAATTTCAAAGATTAGATAATGGCGAAAGCGTTGAAGTAACTTATGATCCAAGTAGTATTCAAGAAAATCCTTTGCAAAGAGAACTTATGCAAAAAGTTATGCAAGGTATAGCAACAAAAGAAGAAAAGATAAGTTTCGGTAAACTTTGGCAACAAAAAGTTGAAAATATATTTAAAAATATTGATAAAGTAATTACGGTTAAATAGGATAATAAAATGGCAATTTTAAGTGAATTTATGAAAAATGACCATAGATCTTGTGATGCTGGTTTTGCAAATATGGAAAATGCTGTTGCAGATGAGAACTGGACAAATGCCAGAAAACAATTTGAAAAATTTGCAAGTGATTTATTGCATCATTTTGATATGGAAGAAGAAGTTATGTTTCCAGCTTTTGAAGCAAGAAGTGAGAATGCACATTGTAATCCAACTCCAATGATGATTATGGAGCATGAACAAATGAGAAATTTAATAAAACAAATGAGAAACGATATAGAATCTAAGGATAAAAATCATTTTTTTGGTTTAAGTGAAACTTTGATGATGGCTATGCAACAGCATAATATGAAAGAAGAGCAAATGATGTATCCAATGATTGATGATGCAATGGACAATGAAAGTAAAATGTTGCTTGATAGTATGAAAGATTTTCCAAGAAAAGATTAAATTTTGTTTCAAGGCTTATCAACTAATCAAGCACCTCCAATAAGTGTACCTTTTAGATTTTTTTTAACTGCACCTTTATTTGGTATTTTAATATCTTTCGTTTTTTTTAATTTTCCAGCAGAAGAAATATTCAATAGATATTCTCCTGTTGCTATTGGAACTATTCATCTTTTTACTTTAGGAATTTTATCACAGATTGTATTTGGTGCATTACAACAAATGCTTCCAGTTTTGGCCGGTGTTGTTATTAAAAAGCCACTTATTTTTGCTAATATTGTACATACAACTTTAACTTTTGGAACTTTATTTTTAAGTTGCGGATTTATATTTTCACAAGAATTATTATTTCCAATTGGGGCAGGGTTGTTATGTATCGCTTTTGGTTTCTTTTTCTTTGTGATAATTAGACTTTTATTTAAAGTAAAATATATTACAAGCACTGTAAATGCTATGAAAATATTTGCATTAGCTGGGTTGGTCACTGCTTTAATAGGAATTTATTTGATATGGCAATATATAGATGTAAATATTAATTCTTATCATTATTTAATTACAAATATCCATATTTTATTTGCTAGTTTTGGATTTGCTATTATATTGATAATGGGTGTAGCTTTTCAAGTAATTCCTATGTTTTATGTGGCAAAAGATTTTCCAAAATTCATACAAAATAAATTTCCAAGAGTTTTATTTTGTATGATGATTTTATGTGCAATTTTTATAATTTTAAAACAAGATATAAGCATAATAAAATTTATTATATCTTTTATGATTATAATATTTGCATTATATGGATTAAATAGTTTAAATAATAGAAAAAGATTAGTTTCTGATGTAACACTATGGTATTGGAAATTTTCATTTTATTCTTTAATTGTATCAATGTTGATTTTTGTAACACAGTTTTATAAGTCTGACAGTCTTTTGGCGATAATTTTTATATTTGGTTTTTTATATCCATTACTGCAAGGTATGATTTATAAAATTATTCCATTCTTATCTTGGTTTCATCTGAGTAGTCGCGGTTATTTTTCTATACCAAATTTAAGAGAATATATAAAAGAAGATAGTATTAAAGTGCAGTTCTATATTTATGTTTCCTCTTTTTGTTTCTTTGTTTTAAGTATATTTTTCAACCAATTATTTTTATATATAGCATCATCTTTATTTATGATATCAAATTTAATGTTTTTATTTAATATGATAACTGCAATTTTAAAATATCGTAAAATTTCAAAAACAAATCCAATGGATATTTTTAATATGAGTAATAAATAATGCAACAATTTAGTAGATGTAAAAGTTTATTTGGTGATAATTTTCAAAAATTACAAAAAGCTAAAATAATTATTTTAGGTGTCGGAGGAGTCGGTGGTCATGCTCTTGATTGTCTTTATAGAAGCGGTGTGCAGGATATTACAATAGTTGATTTTGATAAATATGAATTAACAAATCAAAATAGACAAATAGGAAGTGATGCGATTGGTATATCTAAAGTTGAACATTTGAAAGTTTTATATCCAAATATAAAAATAATTTCACAAAAGATAGACTTACAGTGGGTTGAAGATTTTGATATGTCTGAATTTGATTTGATTTTGGATGCAATAGATGATATAAAACCAAAAATACAAATTATTAAGAAGTATTATGAAAAACTAATTAGTACAACCGGAAGTTCAAAAAGACAAGATCCAACAAAAATAGAATATATAAATATTTTTCAAACATATAGCGACCCATTTGCGAAAAGAATTAGAAAAGAATTAAAAAAAGAGAATTTTGATAAAGATTTTAAAGTAATTTTTAGTAGTGAAGAACCAAAATGTAAAGATATGGGAAGCTTTATTGGGGTTACTGGCTCATTCGGTCTCTTTATGTGCTCTGTTGCGGTTGATAAATTACTTAACAAATAATTAAGTATTTAAACGATAAAATTTACCCATATGAACTAACAAAAGGAATATAAAATGAGTGAAATTAGCGATACGGTTGAACAACTAACTCAAGCACATCTTAGGAATGTACAACAACTCGCAGTATTTTATACAGGACATGATGATATTTATGCGATTAATATAGCTAAAGTTAAGGCGTTTATTATCACTGAAGAAATTATGGTTAGTAGTACTCCTGCAGAATCAGAGGTTATCTCTGGTATTGCTACTATTAGAGGAGAGCCTATTACATTAATAAATCTTGACAAATGGATAGGGCACAATGCTTTGCCTATTAAAGATTATAAACTTATTATATATTGCGAATATAATCATAGAAAAGTAGGTTTTTTAATAAAAGATATGATTAATATTGTTGAAAAAACAACAGATGAACTTAATAATACAGAAGAGCAAAATAAAAAAATTACATATACTACTTATGTAGATGTTAAAGGTGAAAGTATGCTTTGTACTGTATTTAATGCAGAGCAACTTTTGGTAGATATTGGTTGGATGGAAACAGGTTCTGATGTTTTGGATAAATATGTAAGACATCCAGTAGATAGAAAAAAAGTAATTTTAGCAGCAGAAGATAGTGCAGTAGCAAGAAAAGTTTTAATAGATTTTTTTGAGAAAGCTAATGCTAAATATGAGATATTTCCTAATGGAAAAGAGTTATTAAATAGATTGGAAGAAGCAGGAGCTAAAGATATAGGACTTGTTATTTCAGATATTGAAATGCCAGAAACGGATGGATATCAGGTTCTTCAGGCTATAAAAGATAATTCAAAATATGCTAGCATACCAGTTGTTATAAATTCTAGTATGACAACAGCAGCCGTTAAACATAAAATGGAACTTTTGGGAGCAGATGATTTTATCGGAAAAACAGATATTCCTTCATTGTATGATGTTGTTGTAAAACATATTGGAACTGTTTAATATTTTAAATAAAAAGAGTTGATTTTAAGTTAACTCTTTTTATTTATTGTTTGGTGTAGTTTTCTTTTTGCTAGTTGTTTTTTTAGCTGGTGCTTTTCTTCCTCTTTTTGCAGGTTGATTTTTAATTATATTCTTTACTTCATCTATAGTTAAAGCTTTAATATCTTGTTCATCAAGATTTTTAGGTAATTTGAAATTCTTTTTCCCCTCTTTGATATATGGTCCATATCTTCCTATTAGAAGTTGAATTTTATCATCTGGAAAATCTTTAAGAAGTGCTTTTGCTTTTGCTTCTTTTGTTTCTTTAACAACAACTAATGCTCTAGGTAATTCTATTGTGTATGGATTATCTTCTTTTAAACTAAAATAATCAGTTCTTATTTGTATGTAAGGACCAAATCTTCCAATGTTCACCTTTATGTCATCTCCATTTTCATCCTGTCCCAATATTTTTGGTAACTGAAGTAATATAAGTGCTTCTTCCAAATTTATTCTATCTACACTTTGATCTTTTGCTAAACTTGCAAACTTAGGTTTTATTTCTTTACCATTTTCATCTACATCATCTTTATGCCCAAGTTGCACAAAAGCACCATATCTTCCTGTACTTGCGTATATTTTTTTATTAGTTTTTGAATCAAGTCCAAGTTCTCTAGCTTCTGCAAATTTTGCACGAGGTGCATTTTCTTCTTTGTCTTCAATGGCTTTTACAAAATTACCATAAAATTCTTGCATTACGGTTTGCCATGTAATTTTGCCATCAGCAATTTTATCAAATTCTTCTTCAATATGAGCAGTAAATCCTAAGTTTATAATATCTGGAAAATGTTCGACTAAAAAATCATTTACAACTTCACCAATTGGTGCAGGGGCAAGTTTTTTATCTTCTGTTTTTATAACATAATCTCTTGCTTGTATTGTTGATATTGTTGGAGCATAAGTTGATGGTCGTCCAATTCCTTCTGATTCCATTTTTTTAACCAAACTTGCTTCCGTATATCTCGCTGGTGGTTTTGTAAAGTTTTGTTCAGTTTCAAGATTTTCTAATTCTAAAATAGTATCTTTTTTTACATTTGGCAAAAACTTTTCCGTATTATCAAGTACTGCTTCTGGGTCATCACTACCTTCTGTATAAGATTTCATAAATCCAGCAAATACTATTTTTGTACCTTTTGCTTGAAATTCATACTCACTATCTTTTCCGGCAATTATCTTATAAGTAGTATTTGCAACAATTGCTTGTGTCATCTGTGTGGCAATCGTTCTTTTCCAAATCAAACTATAAAGTCTAAATTGAGAATGGTCAAGATATGGCTGAACATCACTTGGCTTTAAATGCATATTTACCGGACGAATTGCTTCATGGGCTTCTTGAGCACCTTTTGATTTGCTTTTGTAATGTCTTGCTTTATCTAATGCATACTCACTGCCATATTCTTTAATAATAACTTCTTTTGCCATATCTGTAGCCGTTTTTGATAAATTTACACTATCTGTTCTCATATATGTAATTAAACCGCCAGTATGATTTGGAATCGCTACTCCGCCCTCATAAAGTTGTTGAGCCACAATCATAGTTTGTTTTACACCAAAACCAGCTTTTCTACTTGCCTCTTGTTGTAAAGTTGAAGTTGTAAATGGAGGTGCTGGATTTCTTTTGCTTTGTTTTTCCTCAATATTATTTAATAGGTATTGCCCAAGTTCGCAAGAAGTCTTAATATCAGTAGCTTCTTTTTCATTTTTAACTTTTTTTGTTTTTCCATTTATTTTTGCTAGTTCTGCTCTAAAATTTGGATTTGTAAAATCTAATTTTATTTTCCAAAACTCTTCTGGATTAAACGCTTTTATTTCTCTCTCTTTTTCAACTATGATTCGTACTGCTACACTTTGAACTCTACCAGCACTTAATCCATATCTTACTTTTTTCCAAAGAAGAGGACTCAGTTTGTACCCTACGGCTCTATCTAAAATCCTTCTTGCTTGTTGTGCATCTACTAAATGCTGATCTACTTCTCGTGGATTTTCTAAAGCTTCTAAAATTGCACCTTTAGTAATTTCGTGAAAAACTATCCTTTTAATAGTGTGTTTTTCAATTTTAAGTGCAGGAATTAAATGCCACGCAATAGCTTCTCCCTCTCTATCCTCATCGGCTGCTAGATAGATAACTGTATCTTTCTTGATTTGTTTCTTTAAATCAGCTATAACTTTTGTTTTATCTCTTGATACTTGATATTTTGGTTTAAAATTATCATCTGGATCAAAACCTAAAGAAGATTTTGGCAAATCTCTAACATGTCCCATAGAAGCCATAACAGTATAATCTTTACCTAAAAACTTTGATATAGTTCTTGCTTTTGCTGGTGACTCCACGATAACTAAATTTTTCAATCTAAAACCTTATATGAATATATTTATTTTTTTGAACGAAATAGTAGCATAAAAAAAATTAATTTTCTTTAATTGATTATTGGATATAATGAATTAATTTAAAAATAGGATATAAAATTGTCACAACAATTACTTCAAAAACAAGCAGATACTATTAGATTTTTGGCTGCTGATATGGTACAACAAGCAAATAGCGGACACCCTGGTGCTCCTATGGGTATGGCTGATATTGCTACGGTTTTAAGCAAGCATTTAAAATTAGACCCACAAAATACCAAATGGCTAAATAGAGATAGATTGGTTTTTTCTGGCGGACATGCTAGCAGTATGGTTTATTCACTTTTGCATCTTTGGGGATTTGATGTAACTATTGAAGATTTAAAACAATTTAGACAAACTGGGAGTAGAACACCAGGGCATCCAGAATATGGACATACTAGTGGAGTAGAAATTACAACTGGTCCTTTGGGGCAGGGTGTTGCAAATGCAGTTGGCTTTTCAATGGCAAGTGAATATGCAAAATATTGTTTAAATAGCGAAACTGCAAAAATAATAGATCATCATGTTTATTGTTTTTGTGGCGATGGAGATATGCAAGAAGGAATTTCTTATGAAGCTTGTGCAACTGCTGGACATCAAAAGCTTTCAAATTTAACTATTATATATGATTCAAATGATATTACAATTGAAGGCGATATTAGTATTGCTTGGAGTGAAGATGTTGCAAAAAGATTTGAAGCTATTAATTTTGATGTAGTAACTATAGATGGTCATAATTTTGATGCTATTGATAAAGCTTTTGCAGATAGTAGAAACAGTGACAATCCAACTTTAATAATAGCTAGGACTGCTATTGGAAAAGGTGCTGCCACATTAGAGGGTAGTCATCATACTCATGGAGCTCCCTTGGGACATGAAGAATTATGTGCTTCAAAAGATAAGGCTTGTTTTGATTCTAATGAATCTTTTGTTGTTTCTGATGATATAAAAAAAGCTTTTGATAAAACTTCAAGCGGAGCGTTGTTAAGTAAAGCCTGGAATAAACTTGTAAAAAAAGATTTACCGTTAAGCGAACAAAATGAAACTTTAAATGCTTTATTAAATCCTGATTATTCAAAAATTCAATATCCTGATTTTAGTGAAATAAAAGAGATGGCAACTAGAGATTCAAATCATAAAATTTTAAATGCTATTGCTAAAGCTGTTCCGTCTTTTATTGGTGGAAGTGCAGATTTAGCACCATCAAATAAAACAGAATTGAATGGACTTGGAGATTTTCCAAAAGGAAGAAATATCCATTTTGGTATCAAAGAGCATTCAATGGCAGCAATAGTAAATGCTATGAGTATTTATGGCTTATTTAGAGTTTTTAGTGCAACATTTTTTATATTTAGCGATTATTTAAAGCCAGCAGCTAGAGTAGCAGCTTTGGCAAATATACCTGCTCATTTTGTTTGGACTCATGATAGTATTGGTGTTGGAGAAGATGGTGCAACACATCAGCCAATTGAACAACTTAGTCAATTTAGAGCATTGCCAAATTTTTATACTTTTAGACCAGCAGAAGCAACTGAAAATATAGAATGTTGGAAAAAAGCATTAACTATGCAAGCTCCAACTGCATTTGTTTGTTCAAGACAAAAACTTAAAACTTTAAAACCTCAAAAAGAATTTGGTGAAGTTTCAAACGGTGGATATTTACTTGCAAAGAGGGAAAATGCAACAGTTACACTTATGGCAAGTGGTAGCGAAGTAATGCTTTCTCTTATGACAGCATGCCATCTTGAAGATGATTTTGGAATCAAATGTAATATTGTTTCTGTCCCTTGTTTTGACTTATTGTGTGAGCAAGATAAAACATACATAGATAAGATAATAAATCCAGATACAACCGTAATAGCAGTAGAAGCAGCATCTGCGATGGAATACTATAAATTTGCAGATTATGTTATAGGTATGGAAGGCTTTGGAGAAAGCGGACCAGCTGGAGAACTTTTTGATAAATTTGGTTTTACAATAGATAAATTAAAATTAAAAATTAAAGAATTGATTAATTAAATAAATGGAAATCATTAATAGTGCAGTTTTTTTGGGTTTCAACAATTGCACTATTACTTGGAATTATACTCTACTATATGTTTCCAAGTAAAAATAGAAAAGATTTTTAATCTAACTAAAGAATAAGAATTTATTAAAAAAAACTTAAAAATAAAAATTTATTAAAAAAACTAAAAAAATAAGATAAATCAATAACTTTTAATATAAAAGAAGATAAAATTTTGTTGGTTCCGTATATAAAAACAAAAAAATTATGTAATTGTTTTGTTTAAAATATTTTGGACATATAAACAAAGTTAAAGTTTAAAATAACTTTTGAAATATGTTACTTAATGTAATACTTTTTTTAGTGTTACATTCTTTGATAAATTTTGATTTTTTTAAGATTACCTTAAAAAAAGTTAGGTTATACTTTTACTAAGTTCAAGTTAAATTTAAGGAGAAAAAATGAAATTGAATAAGTTAGTTTTAAGTACTGTTGCAGCTGCAACTTTAATGAGTGTTAATGCTGTAGCATTTGATGCAGAAATATCATATGAGAGAGAATGTCAAGGTTGTCATGGACCTGCTCATCAAGGTGGTGTTGGTAGTGATATTAGACCTGATGTTATCAAGGGTAAAAATGCTCAAATGTTAGCTGAAACCATTTTAGAAGGTAGAGCTGGTACAGCAATGCCTCCACACAATGCGATTTTATCTAAAGGTGACGCTTCGGCAATGGTTGATTATTTACAACATTTTATGGGTAAAAAAGAGATGGTTTTAACTCTTGATGCTGTTAAAGCAAAATGGAGAACTTTTAACGACAGAATGAAATTATTTAAAAAATATCCAAAAGCTGCAGATGTATCTGATGCTAAAGATATTTGTTTTGTAACAGAGAGAGATGCTTCTAAAGTTACTTTCTTAGATGGTACAAAAGGTACAAAACTATCAACTCACCCAGCTGGTTTTGCTGTGCATGTTACAGTTACAAATAAAAGACAGCCAAGATATGCGTACTCTATATCTAGAGACGGTCTTCTTACAATGTTTGATTTAAATTCTAAAGGTCAGCAAAAAATTGCTGAAGTTAGAGTTGGATCTGAGTCTAGAGGACTTGCAGTTTCTCCAGATGGTAAATATGTTATGGCTGGTAACTACACTCCAGGTGGAGCAGTACTTTGTGATGCTATGACTTTAGAGCCACTTAAAGTATACCCTACTTCAAGCGTAATTAATAACGAAGGTAACATTGAATCTTCAAGAGTTGCTTCAATTGCTGATACACCATATGGACCTTACTTTGCATTTGCACTTAAAGATGCTGGTCATGTTTATATCGTAGATTATTCTAAACCAGATTTTCCAGTAGTTGGTGATATTCCAAATATTGGTAACATTCTTCATGATGCATTCTTAAATGAAGGTAAAGAAATCGGTAGATACTATATGATTGCTTCTCAAGGTTCTGATTTAATTGGTATCGTTGACTTTAAAACTAAATCTTTAGCTGCTAAAGTTTATACAGGTTCTAAAGCTAAGCCACATCCAGGTCAAGGTTCATCTTGGTACAATGAAGAATATGGACAATTGCATGCAACTGTTAATATGAATGTTGGTCAAGTAACAATCTGGGACAATAACTGGGATGTTGTAAGACATATACCAACAGGTGGAGGAGCTTTATTTGTAGGTACATCTGAGCATACACCTTGGATTTGGGCTGATAATGTATTAGGTGGACCAGCTAACTGGAATAAAGTACACTTAGTAAACAAACAACATTTAGAAGTTGATAGAATTATTGAAGTTGGTAAAAAAGAAGGTAAACTTATTGATGCTAAATCTCATAAAACTATTGCTTCTTGGAAAGTTCCTACTTCTAAAGTAGTTCCAAGAATTTTACATGCTGAGCCAGCAAACCATGGTCAATGGACTATGATTTCTGAGTGGAATACAGGTAGAATTGGTATCTATGAAGCTACTACAGGTAAATTTGTTAAGTATATCACAGGATTGACAACTCCTACATTTACTTACTCAATTGAGCATAGACAAACTATACCAGGCGCTTAATAGCATTTATTTTCTCTCTCTCTTTTTGAGAGAGGGAAGATATAAAAAAAGGTAAGAAGTACTTTTTGTACTTTTTGCCTTTTTTTATTGTCGATTTAAAATTATAAACGGAAAATATAAATCATTGTATTTTAATTTTTTAATAAGTATAAAATGTATTTTAAAGTTTCTATTGTATAATTTCGAATAAACTAATTTTATAAGGAAAGTCATGAAAATTTTTGGAATATTTTTTATCTTATTTTTATCTTTTTTAAGTGCTAAATATTTGGATACTAAAAGTTGTGCAGAGTGCCATGAGATGATTCATTATGAGCATACACATTCGATGCATCATAATTCATCTTTATTTAAAGATGAGTTTCATAGAAAAATTAAAGAAAAAACATATCCTAATAGTTATCTTTGTGCTTTATGTCATACGCCTGCTGCAAAAAATCTAAGAGCAGTTATTACAGGAAAAGAGCAACCAAGCCAAACAAAAGAACAATCTGATGGTGTTTCTTGTTTTTATTGCCATCAAATAAACAAAGTTCTTATTACAAAGCATGAAAATATAAATTTTTATGCTTTTTCTCCAGGCTCAAAACCAAAGTTTTTTGGAAACTTAAAAAATCCAGATACCAGTGATAAACATAAAAGCGACAGTACAAATAAAATTTATAAAAATTCTCAAGTTTGTATGGGGTGTCATGGTAAAAAATTTAACAAATATGATGTAGAAATATGCAATGGATTAGATGAAAAAGGAAAAACAAGCGATTGTATAAGTTGTCATATGCCTAAATTTCCTGGAGGCACTACAAAACTTAATAAAAGAGGAAGAGAAGAATACACATCTCACGAGTTTCTTGGAATAAGATCTGATGAAATGATACAAAAAGCAGTTGAATTAAGTTTAAAAGTTTTGGATAAGAATTCGATACAATTAACAATAAAAAATAAAATGGGTCATTCTATAATAATGCAACCAATGAGATTAAAATTTGCTCAAACTGAAATTGTAAGATTTGGAAAAGTAGTTTGGAAAAATTTTAAGAAATATCCAATAGAAGACAAAAAAGCAACTTTTACAATTCTTTTTAAAAACAATGATGGCAAGCAGGTTCTTCCTCCATCTGCAACTGGATATAAATATAAAAATAATTTAAAAGCAAATCAAGCAAAAGAAATTGTTTATAAAGTGCCAGAACTTCAAAAAGGTGATATTATAAAAAGTACTTGGATAAGTTATGTTTTAAGACCGGCTTTGGCAAAAACTTTAAAAATAACTGATAGGGAAATGTTAAAAAAATATATTGGGACGAAAACTAAAATAGTTGTTAAATAAATACTAATTTTATAATACTTGGAGGTAAATTTGTAAAAGTTACCTCCTTTTTTTATTGTAAAGTTTTAGTATTTTTCCAAATTAAATTCTTCCCACATTAATGATGCTTTTTTACTTCCAGTATCTTTTGCTTTTTTAATCCAAAAAGAAGCTTTTTTGTAATCAACCTTTGTTCCTTGACCACCAATATACATAAAACCCAAATTTAATTGAGCATTAATATTTCCAGCACTTGCAGATTTTTCATACCATTTTAGAGCCATTTTTAAATCAGGTTTAGTTCCTAATCCTCCAGTGTAAAGATATCCCAAATTATAAGCAGCTTCTGAATTCCCAGCATTTCCAGCTTTTTCAAACCACTTTAAAGCTTTTTTAAAATCTTGCTTTACGATAATCCCTGAGGCATAAATATTTCCTAACTTATTAAAAGCATAAATATTTCCAGCATTTGCAGATTTTTCAAACCATACAAAAGATGTTTTTTGATTTTTCTCTATACCATCGCCATTTGCGTACATAATGCCTATATTTAACATTGCACGATTATCGCCTTCTTTTGATGCAATAAGAAAATTCTCAAAAGCTTGTTTAAAATTTTCTTTTTTATAAAGACTTAATCCGTCATCATAACTTCCGCCAAATAAATATGTGCATACTAAAACTGATGTAAACATTTTTTTCAACATTGATAAATTCCTTTTTAGAGATTTGTTGTAAATTTTTAAATTATATCCAAAAATACTAATATTTAATTGATAATTATCAACTTAAATGAATTATAAATATGATAATATATTACCTTTAAAATATAGAGGATAGCTAGTATATGAATAGTATAGTTAAATCGGTTTTTTTTATAATATTTTTATTTAATATTGTATATGCCAATCAATTAACAACAGGTGAAAAAGTTTTTAAAGCATATTGTTGGGGATGTCATCATCAAACATCAGTAGCGTTTGGTCCATCATTTGAAGAGATTGCAAATAAAAGATCAACAGGTGAAATACAAGGACATATCGTAAGTCCTAAATCTACATACAAACAACTTGGACATAAAAGAAGTGTAATGCCAGCTTTTGGCGATAAGTTATCGCAAAAAGAACTTGATCTTATTACTAATTTTATTTTAAACTATAAGACAAAAGGTAAATAATGTTTAGACTTTCAAATTTAATAAAATCAACTTTGGAAAATAAAAAAGAACGACTTTTAAATGGTTCTATAATGATATGGAATTTTACAAATAGATGTAATCTTTTTTGCCATCATTGTTATAGTAAAGCAGATGCAAACGGAACAGATACTTTATCGTTCGAGCAAATTTGTGATACAATTCCTGGTATGTTAAATGCTGGTGTTAAATTTGTTATATTTAGCGGTGGAGAGCCATTGATAAGAAAAGATATTTTTGATATCGCAGATGAAATGAAAAAAGCTGGAATCATTACATATTTATCTACAAATGGTATGTATATAAATGAAAAAAATGCAAAACAAATTGTAGATACATTTAATTATATAGGCATTAGTATTGACGGAATAGAAGAGATTCATAATCAATTTAGAGGACATAAAGATTCATATAAAAAAGCAATAGAAGGCATAAAGCATATTCAAAAAGCAGGTGGAAATGCAGGTATTAGATTTACATTGACAAAAGAGACGAGAGATAGTTTTTATTCGATGTTTGATTTGGTTGAGGAATTAGGTGCTAATAAACTTTATATATCACATTTAGTATATTCTGGTCGCGGACTTGATAATCTTGAAATAGATATTACAAAAGAGGAAAGAAGAAAATATGTTGAGTTTATTATAGACAAAGCATTTGAATATTACAAAGCAGGAAAAGATATAGATGTAGTTACTGGAAATATGGAGATGGATTCTGTTTTATTAATTCAAAGATTTCAAAAAGATTATCCAGAGTTTGTCGATTCTTTAACTACTAAGCTTAAGGCTTGGGGCGGAAATAGTGCAGGTAATCGTTTGGGTAATATGGATTGGGAAGGAAATGTTAAGCCAGACCCATTTTTTCCAGAATATATTGGTAATTATTTAGAAACTTCATTTGAAGATGTTTGGGCAGGAAAAAGTAGTGATATTGTTGAAAAATTAAGACAAACACCACGAAATATAAGTGGCAGATGTAAAGAGTGTAAATATCTTGATATTTGTAATGGCGGAAGCAGAAGTAGAGCTTACGCGATACATGATGATTTATGGGCAGAAGATCCATCGTGTTATTTATCTCTTGATGAGATAAGTAAATAAAAAATTAAAATTAAAAATTGGGAGAAAAAATGAGAATTAAAAATCAAATATTATTTGTACTTATATTTATTTGTTCATCATTGTTCGGATATGAAAAATATTTTGTAGTTGAGAGAGAATCATCATCGTTGGCTGTTATTGAAAATGGCATAAAATATTCTGTTATGGAAAATATGAGAAATATGAATCATGGTGTTGTAAAATTTGAAGGAAAAGATGGTTATGTTATCAGTCGTGATGGTTATGTAATCAAATTTGATCCAATCAAAGAAAAAATTTTAGCTGAATATAAAACAAGCAAAAGTGCAATTGGATTTGTAATAGGCAAGCATTATGTAGCAGTTGCAAATTATGATGATAAAAGTGTCGATATTTTGGATAGAGATTTAAAACCTATAAAAAAAGTTAAAACTGGATCAAAAAATGTTGGCATAAAAATATATAAAGATTATTTGATTTTTGCACAAATGGATAATGATAAACTTACTATTTTAAAAGATATGAATTGTGGGGCAAAAAAACCAAATTTTAAATTATATAAAGAATTTGAAAATGTTGGAGAGTTGCCATTTGATGCGATGATTCAAGATAATAAATATATTGTAGGATTTTTTACATCTAAGCATTTTGGTACTATTGATTTAGATGCAATGACTTTTAAAAAAGTAAAAATATTTTTAGATGAAAAAAGAAAAATGGTGCTAAAAGTTCCTCATTTTGGTTTTTGGTCAATAGGTGGAGATAAGGTTTTTGTTCCTGCAGTTGGTGATAATAAAGTTTTAGTTTATGATATGAATTTTAATTTTATACAAAATATTAAAACAGAAGGAATGCCAGTATTTACAAGTTTAAGTCCTGATAAAAAACATTTAGCTGTTACTTTTAGTGGTAAAAAATTTCCAGTTATTCAAATAATAGATACAAAAACCTTAAAAATTATAAAAAGATTTGAATTTGAAGGTAAAGTTTTACATGTAAGATGGTCAAAAAATAAACCACATTTGTATGTTTCTGTAAATGATGCAAATGTAGTAGCAGTTCTTGATGTAAACGATTGGTATAGAGCAAGAGATGTTTTAAATATAAAAAAACCATCTGGTATCTTTATATATGATGCCCAAGGTCATGAATCACCCGCAACAACTTTTCAAAGTAAAGGACGAAAATATGAGTAAGACAGTACATTTAGTTGGAGCTGGACCTGGAGATATAGAATTAATGACAGTAAAGTCTTTAAGACTTATAAGAGAAGCAGATGTTATTATTTTTGATAGGCTAGCAAATCCTTTAATTCTTAAAGAAGCACCGCAAGGATGTGAATTTATAGATGTTGGAAAAACTGATGGAAAACATCCAGTAAAACAACCTGAAATTAATGAGATAATATATCAATCATCTTTAAAATATGAAAATGTTGTAAGATTAAAAGGTGGTGATCCATTTGTATTTGGTAGAGGTGGTGAAGAAGCTTTGTATTTAAGAGAAAGAGGTGTTGGTTTTGATATAATTCCGGGGATTACTTCAGCAATTAGTGTTCCTGCATATGCTGGAATACCAGTTACTCAAAGAGGAGTTGTGAGTTCTTTTAGAGTAATAACAGGACATGAAGCTCCAGGAAAAGCAGTATCTCAAATTGATTGGGATTCTTTTGCAACAGATGAGACTTTGGTATTTTTAATGGGATTAAATAATCTTGGAAGAATATCGTCAAATTTGATTAAAATTGGAAAAAGAAAAGATTATCCTTGTGCTGTTATTAGCAAAGGAACTACAGAAAATCAAAAAGTTGTTATAGGAACACTTGAAACAATAGAAGAAAAAGCAAAAGGATTAGAAACTCCAGCTCTTATAATTGTTGGTGAAGTTGTTAATTTAAGAGATGAACTTAGGTGGTTTGACTAGCCTTGCAAATATATGGTAAATAAATTTCATAAGTATATAAAAGCAGTAGGTACAGGTTCTAAGCATAATTGTGATTTATCACGAGAAGAGATGTGCGAAATGATGACTGCTGTTTTGAAATCAGAACTTTATTCTGAACAGGTTAGTGCCTTTTTGTTGGGATGGAGAGTTAAGCCTGAAACTGTTGAAGAATTTATAGGCGCATTTGATGCTTTTGATAAGTTTATTAAAAAAGTACCTATAGAAAATTCTATCGAAATAGGTTATCCTTATGATGGAAAAGTAAATAATCCATATTTGTTTTTGCTAATGGCAAAATATTTAAAAAAATATAATTTAAATATTGCTGTAAGCGGAGATGAACTCCAGCCAGCTAAATCAGGTATTACCGTAAAAGAAATTTGTGAAAATAAAAACCCAGAAGATAATTTATTTTATTTTGATAGAAAAGATTATTTTAAAGAACTAAGTTCGCTTACAACAATAAGAAACAGACTTGGTTTAAGAACTGGTATCAATTCTATTGAAAGACTTTTGAATCCTACAGATTCTAAAATTGCTCTTTTGGGTGTGTTTCATAAACCTTTTGTGCAAAAATATGTTGATATATTTTCGCAAAGATATAAAAAACTAATCATAATTAAAGGCAATGAGGGAACACCTGAAATTTTTAGTAAATGTAAATATTGGATTTGCGAAAACAATCAAATATCAGAACATATAATAGATCCATTAGATTTTGGAATAAATTATAAAAAATCATGGGATAAAATTTCATTAAAACAATCACTCGACACAATAGCCAATCCATCAAATGAATTGATTAAATTAGTAAAATTAAATGTGGCAATGTTGCTTTTTGTAGCAAATAAAGTTCAAACTATTGAAGATGGGTATAAAGCACTGGAGATGTGCTAAATTAAAATATTTTCAATTTTATCAACTAAATATTATTTTAAAAATGCTATCATTGTCTAAATTAATTATAAAGGCTGTAGTATGAAATTATTCAAAAAAGTGGCATTGGGTGCTGGAGTAGCTTTGATGTTGAGTTCGACAAATTTATCTGCTGCTGTTTACACAGTAGAGTCTGGTGATACATTAAAGAGTATTGTTATTAAATTGGGGTTCGATTCTCTTGATGCATCTGGTATTAAGACAGTACCTTCTGGAAATTTTAATAAAATATTTCCTGGTGATGAAATAGAATATGCTAAAAAGAAAAAGAAAAAAAGATTTTCTCAGAAAAAACAAAAAACAAAATCAACAAAATTTTGTTTTAAAGATAATCGTTCTATACATTATAGAGCAAGTGAGAGATGTAAATAATTTTATTTTTGTAAAATAATTGTTTAGACTGGATGTTGTTTTTGGTGATACGATTTATAAATTGTATTTAATGTGGTATTTTAGAATTTTTAATAAAGTGAGGTTTATATGGTAAATTTAGTTATAAAAGGTGTAGCAGCTAGTTTGTTAGCATCATTATTGTTTTCAGGGTGTACAGCAACTACTCAAAGCGTAGAGAAAGATGAAGTAAAAAAAGCTCAAATTTCAGAAGTAAAAAAAGTTGAAGTTTCAGCAACAGCAAATGAAGTTGAAATTGTAAAAGAAAAGAAAAAGAAAAAGAAGAAAAGATTTTCTCAGAAAAAACAAAAAGCAAAATCAACAAAATTTTGTTTTAAAGATAATCGTTCTATACATTATAGAGCAAGCGAGAGATGTAAATAAAAATTTATATTTTACTTGAATATATTAAAAAGAGATAGAGTTTTATCTATCTCTTCTATTTGATAACATATAGATTATATGTAGCTTTCTTCCCATTTTTCAAAATCTTTAGAAAAATATTTTATTCTTACTTTTTTAAATTCTCTTGATGAGTATAAAGGCATATAAGATTTATATTTAATTTCTTTTTTTATATCTTCAATCACATTGTTTGTGTCTTCGGTTGTTTTGCCATGAATCATTGTAAAAAGATTAAATTTCCAATTATCATATTTTGGTCTTAAATAACAATGACTTACTGCACTAAAAGAAGCTGCAGTTTTTCCTATATTTTCACCATCTTTTTCATCTACATCCCATACAACCATTGCATTTGCATTAAATCCAGCATTTCTATGATTTAAAATTGAAGCAAATCTTCTCATCATTCCGCTTTTTTGAAGTTCATCAACTATACGAAAAAATTTATCATAATCAATACGGAGTTTTTTAATAATATCTGCAAATGGTTTAGATTTTATTTCAATATCATCTTGCAAAAGTCTAACAACATCCATATGCAGAGGTGTCATATCGATATTAATTTTTTCTTTTTTAGTAATTTTTTCTTTCTTTTCTTCTTTGCCTGTAGTATCTAATTTTACGGAAATTTTAAAAAGTTTTAAAGTTGGTAGCATTATATAGTCATTAGATTTTGTTAATTTTGCTAAAATTTCTATGGTTTTATCTAGCCCAAATTTGCTATCAGGGGCTACAGCCATAGTAAACCAGATGTTGAACTTATGATTTCTTTCATAATTGTGTGAAACACCAGGGTGTGCATTTATAATTTTAACTGCATCATCAATTTTATCTTCATCTATTTCAAAAGCTACAAGTGATGATTTATAACCTAAACTTTTAGTATCAAATATTGCTGATGTTTGTCTTATAATTTTTAGCTCTTTTTGATCTTGTATTATTGAAATAACTTCATTTTCGCTAATTCCAAGTTCTTTGGCAATAGCCTCAAAAGGTCTTGCTACAAGAGGAAAGTTCTTTTGTACTCTTAGTAAAATTTCTTTAGTCATTGTAATCTTTCTTATTGTTAAATTTTTAAAAGTTATTGTATCGAATATAGGTAATTTTAAGATTAATTTATATTAATATTTATTAATTTCTTTTATGATAAAATGCAAATACAAATTAAGCCCAAAAGGGTTAAACCAAGGAGCGTTATAGTGGCTTATTTTCCAGCTTTTATAAAACTAGATAGTATTGATATTTTAATAGTAGGTGGCGGTTATATCGCAAGTGAAAAACTAGAGCATTTGCTTGATTTTACAAAAAATATTACAGTAATAGCACCAAAGCTAGATGCAAATATGAAAAAAATGATTGATGATAATAGCTTGCCATATGAAAATAGAATTTATAAAAAAGCAGATATTAAAAGTTTTGGTGTAGTTATAGTTGCCGTTGATGATATACCTTTGCAAGAAGAGATTTTTAAAGAAGCTAAAACTTATCCAAACTGTTTGGTAAATAGTGTTGATAGTGTAAATTATTGTGATTTTATATTTCCATCTTATATAAAAAAAGACGATTTAACAATCGCGGTTTCTACAAGCGGAAGTTCTCCAGCAATGGCAAAACATTTAAGAAGATATTTGCAAAATTTAATACCTGATTCTATTGGTGATTTTTTAAGGAAAATGAAAGACTATAGAAAAACTATGCCAAAAGGAAAAGAGAGAATGGAATTTCTTGATAAAAAAGCACAAGATTATATATCAACTTGGAATAAAAAAATATAACTTGTGAGATTAAATAAAATATTATTCTTTTTATGTTTGTTTGGATTTATTGTAAATATAAATGCTGACCACATAAGATGGCATGGAAATTATGAAAAAGCATTGCTTGTTGCAAAAAAACAAAATAAACCATTGATGGTATTTCTGAGAAAAAAAGATTGTGCGGATTGTCGAAAAATGCTAGAGGTTAGTTTCTTAAATCAGTCATATGTAAAAAAATTAAATGACAAATATATCGCAGTAATTGCTACTTATGAAGGTATGAGTAACTACCCGATTGAAATGTTTTACACTTTAGATTTTCCTACATTATTTTTTGTATCATCCAATGACGAGTCATTTTTAATTGATCCAATTTCTGGATTTGTGACACCAGATGATTTGAATTCTAGTATTGAGTTGTTGCATAATTTAAATTAAAATAAATTTGATTGTTCTAATGATTTTATTTTAAAACTTTTTCTATGAAAATCTGAATACCCAAATTTTTTAATAGCTTCCACATGAGCTTTTGTTCCATAGCCTTTATGTTTTTCAAAATTATATTCATGATATTTTAAAGCAACTTCACACACAAATCTATCTCTGCTTACTTTTGCCAAAATTGAAGCAGCACTAACCTCTTTGATAGTTGCATCTGCTTTTATTTTGTGTTCTAGATTTTCAATTCCAAAAGATGTATTTCCATCCATAAGATATGTTTTGGCATCTAAGTTTTTCATTATTTCTGTAATAGAATTTTTTAATGCCTTGCTTAAACCAATCTCGTCTAAAGCTATATTGCTGACGAATACTATATGATAAAATGAATTTTCTTTAATTGTGTCAAATAAGGCTTCTCGTTTTTTTTCAGTTAATTTTTTTGAATCGTTTAGTCCGCATATGTCTTTTTTTAACACAACGCCTGCTACTACCAAAGGACCTGCAAGAGGACCTCTCCCAGCTTCATCAATACCGCATAAGTTATTTGTTTTTTTCATAAGATATTATAGCCAGTATTGGTTTATAGTCCCAAAGCCCATTCGTAAAAAGGTAGAGCTTCACATTCAATATTGCCAATAAATATATTTTTTGTTGTACTTATTGTTATAATCGTTATATTATTAATATTCATTTCTTCCAATACTGGTAATATTTTAGTTGATAATGATATATAGTCATTAAAAAAAGGTATAGTTAGTATAATGCTATTTTCTTCTTTGATATAAAAATCAATATTATCAAGATAATAAATATCATCGTATATTTTATTTAATTCAAGAAATACCATATTTGAAAATAAATTATTAAATTTTTTGTCCAAAGTAACTGCATCTATTAAAGCATGATTGTAACAAAATATTTTTTTAGGTGCTTTTGGTTGTTTGTATTTTTGACAAAAATATATTACTGAATTATTTTCAAAATTTTTACAAGTTTCATAAAAAATATCTTTTGAAACTTTATGAATTTTTTTTAAAGTATTGAAAAGTTGAAAAACAGATTTTAATTCTCCACTTGATTTAATTAAAAGTTTTAATATTTCAAATTGTATTTGATTATTTGCAATAAGTTTTAAAATTTCTTGATTTCGTGAAAGTTGTTTTGTCTCATTAAATTGTACGATTTCAGGAAAACTACCATATTTCAAAAAACTATTAAAACTATTAGTTGTATTTTGATGTCTATTATCAAATAAAATATATTCTTCAAAATCTAAAGTATTTATATGTAAAGTTGTAAAATGCTCATAGTGTAAAATATTTGATGATGATAAAATTATGCTTTTTAAATTCTTTAAATTTTTAAAAATATTCGGTGAAATTTTTTTAATATTGTCTATGGCTAGTATTTCGATATTTTTATTTTCTAATAAAAATCTATCTAAATTATAAAATATAGTATTTCCATCTATTCTTATATCGTTTAAATCTATATATAAATATTGTTCATTTTTATATTGGTTTAAATAATCATATATTAAATAACTTTTTCCACTTTTTGGTGCCCCGCAAATTATAGTATATGGATAGGTTATTTGCACTTTTCTCTGTAGTGGGAAAACTTTTTCAAAATTTATTTCATATAATTTTTTTAATATTGTCATATAAAATTATACACTATTCCTTTTTAAAAGGAAATAAAATCATAAAATAATGATAAATTTATATCATATCATTGACATTTTAGTATAGTTTAGATATAATCCGCGTCCATACATTAGTTAGAGTTGCGTTTATTAAGATAATAAACAATGGGGCTAACGAGTTCTTTAAAGGAAAAAAATGGAAAAGATTAGATTAAAATTAAAAGCGTACGATCATAGAGTATTAGATCGTTCTGTTGCTTCTATTACAGAAGCTGTTAAAAGAACAGGTGCTGAACTTATTGGGCCAATACCATTGCCTACTAAGATTAGAAGATACACAGTTCTTAAATCACCACATGTTAACAAAGATGCAAGAGAGCAATTTGAGATTAGAATTCATTCAAGAATTATTGATATCGTGTCAAGTACACCAGATACAGTTGATTCTTTAATGAAACTTGATCTTGCACCTGAAGTTGATGTTGAAGTAAGATCAATGGGTCAAGAGTAGGAGGGGAAGATGGAATTTATAGTAGAAAAAATCGGTATGAGTAGAACTATTGCAGTACCAGCTATTCCTGTTACGCTTGTAAAAGTTCTTGATACAAAAGTATGTGAAGTAGCAGAAGATGGTACAGCAATTATATCTTATGCATCAGGCAAGAAATTCAATAAAACTATTGAAGGTAAGCAAAAGAAATATAACTTAAGTAAAGAATTTAATAGATTTGCAACAGTTAAGGCAACTAATACAGAGGCTGGAGATTTAGATGTATCAGCTTTAGTAGAAGGTGTTACAATTAAATCAACTTTTAAAACAAAAGGTAGAGGTTTTGCTGGTGTTGTAAAAAGATGGAATTTTGCAGGTGGTCGTGCATCACATGGTCATAGAATGGGTAGAAGAACTGGTTCAATTGGTAATGCTGAGTGGCCAGGTCGTGTAATGAGAGGTAAAAAAATGCCAGGTCATTATGGTTGTGCAACAACAACACACAAAAATGATATTGTTTCATTTGATGCAAGTACTGGAATTTTAGTATTAAAAGGTTCAGTTGCTGGTGCAAATGGTACACTTGGTAGAGTAAGGATAGCATAATGAGTAACGCAGTAGTATTAACAAAAACTTTTGCAAAAAGTAAAACAAGTTATGAATTACCTCAAAAATTTGAAGAGATTAATTCACATAATTTATATTTATATGTAAAATCTTATCTTTCATCAATAAGAGCTAATACAGCACGAGTTAAAAATAGATCGGCTGTAAGCGGTGGTGGTAAAAAGCCAAAAGCTCAAAAAGGTAGTGGTGGAGCTAGATGGGGAACACTAAGATCTCCTTTATTTGTTGGTGGTGGACAAGTTTTTGGACCAACAAAAAGAAATTACAATCAAAAAATAAATAAAAAACAAAAAGTTTTAGCTTTACAGTTCGCATTAAATGCACAAGCTAAAAATGGAACTTTATTTGTTGCTGATTCAGTAAAAGTTGAATCTGGTAAAACAAAAGACGCGGTTGCGATTTTTAATAAAATAGGGCAAAGAGATACTTTAATAGTAGTTGATTCGTTTGACGAACAAACTTACCTTGCTTTTAGAAATGTTAAAGATTGCTATATGATTGAAAAATCTGAAATCAATGCTTATGTAATAGCTGCTTATAGATCGATTTTAATCGAAAAAGCAGTAATTGACAGCTTAGTTTAGAAGAGGACTTAAAATGGCAGATATTACTGATATTAAATCAATCATCTATACAGAGAAGACAATAGAGCTTCAAGAAAGTGGTGTTATTGTAGTACAAACAAGTCCTAGAATGACTAAAAATAGTTTAAAAGAAGTTTTTAGAGAGTACTTTGGTGTTACTCCTAAAAAAGTTAATTCTTTAAGACAAGAAGGTAAAGTGAAAAGATTTAAAGGTGTAGAGGGAAGAAGACCTGACCTTAAAAAATTCTATGTTACATTACCAGAGGGCGCTGAAATAGCGAACCTTTCGGCGTAAGGGAGTAAGATATGGCAATTAAAAAATTTAGACCAATAACTCCTGCAAGAAGATTTATGACTACAATGGATACATCTGATATTACTTCTAAGCCAACAGTAAGAGGACTTTTAGTTAATGTAAAGTCAACTGCTGGTAGAAATAATAATGGTAGAATTACATCTAGACATAAACAAGCAGGTGCTAAAAAATTATATAGAATTATTGATTTTAAAAGAAATAAGTTTGATGTTTCTGGGACTGTATCTACTATAGAATACGATCCATATAGAAACTGTAGAATTTGTTTGATTACTTATGCTGATGGTGATAAAAGATATATTATTCAACCAAGTGGATTAAAAGTTGGAGATACAGTACAAGCTGCTGAGGATGGACTTGATATTTTACCTGGTAATGCAATGAGACTTTCTAATATTCCCGTAGGTACTATGGTACATAATATTGAGATGAAACCTGGAAAAGGCGGTCAAATCGCTAGAAGTGCAGGTGGTTATGCTCAAGTTATGGGTAGAGAAGATAAGTATGTAATCATGAGACTTCCAAGTGGAGAAATGAGAAAAATACTTGGTGTTTGTATTGCAACAGTTGGTATTGTTGGAAATGAAGATTTCTCTAATATGGTTGTTGGTAAAGCTGGTCGTCAAAGACATTTAGGTATTAGACCACAAACTAGAGGATCTGCAATGAACCCAATTGATCACCCGCATGGTGGTGGTGAAGGTAAGACTAACTCGGGAAGACATCCAGTTACTCCTTGGGGTATGCCAACTAAAGGTTATAAAACTAGAAAGAAAAAAGCTAGTGATAAACTAATCATTTCAAGAAGAAAGAAGTAAGGGTTAAACATGGCTAGAAGTATAAAAAAAGGTCCATTTGTTGATGCTCACTTAGCGAAAAAAGTAGCTAAGGCTGTTGAGTCTGGTGATAAAAAACCAATCAAAACTTGGTCTAGAAGAAGTATGGTTTTACCTGATATGATAGGTTTAACTTTTAATGTACACAATGGAAGAAATTTTGTTCCAGTTATGATTACAGAAAATCATATTGGATATAAATTAGGTGAATTTGTTCCTACTAGAACTTTCAGAGGACATAAAGGTTCTGTGCAAAGAAAGGTTGGATAATGGGTAAGGCAGTATTAAAATTTGTTAGACTTGCTCCATTAAAAGCAAGATTAATAGCAAGAGAAGTGCAAGGTATGAATGCGGAAGTTGCAATTGCATCTTTAGAATTTACACCAAACAAAGCGGCTGGAATTATTGCTAAAGTAATTACATCAGCTGTTGCAAATTCAGGTTTAGAGCCAGAAGGTGCAGTTGTTACAAGTTGTAGAGTTGATCGTGGACCTGTTCTTAAAAGATTTACTCCAAGAGCTAGAGGTAGTGCTTCACCAAAGCATAGACCAATGGCACATATTATGGTTGAAGTAAATGCTATAGAAGGAGACAAGTAATGGGTCAAAAAGTAAATCCAATTGGACTAAGACTTGGTATCAATAGAAATTGGGAATCAAGATGGTTTCCAAGTTTTTCTAAAATGCCAGCTAATGTTGCTGAAGATGATAAAATAAGAAAGTTTGTAAAAAAAGAACTTTATTATGCTGGAGTTGCACAAACAATCATAGAAAGAACTGCTAAAAAAGTTAGAGTTACTGTTGTTGCTGCAAGACCTGGTATCATTATCGGTAAAAAAGGTGCAGATGTTGAAAAATTAAAAACTAATCTTAAAAATTTAGTTGGAAAAGAAATAGCTGTAAATATTAAAGAAGAAAGAAAACCATTTATATCTGCTCAATTAGCCGCTGAAAATGTTGCTCAACAATTAGAAAGAAGAGTTGCATTTAGAAGAGCTATGAAAAGAGTTATGCAAAATGCTATCAAAGGTGGAGCAAAAGGTATTAAGGTATCTGTTTCAGGAAGACTTGGTGGTGCTGAAATGGCTAGAACTGAATGGTATTTAGAGGGAAGAGTTCCTTTACATACTTTAAGAGCTAGAATTGATTATGGTTTCGCAGAAGGTCATACAACTTACGGTTGTATTGGTATTAAAGTTTGGATTTTCAAAGGTGAAGTACTTGCAAAAGGTATTCCAGTTGAAAAAACAGATGATGATAAGAAAAAAAGACCATCAAAACGAAGAGGTAAATAATTATGTTAATGCCTAAGAGAACTAAATATAGAAAAGTAATGAAAGGGCGAAACAGAGGTAAATCTGGTAGAGCAAATTCATTAGCTTATGGAAACATTGGTATCAAAGCTGTTGAACATGGAAGAATTGATTCTAGACAAATTGAAGCTTCTAGGATAGCAATGACAAGAAAAATTAATAGACAAGGTAAGGTTTGGATTATGGTATTTCCTGCTAAACCACTTACCGCTAAACCATTAGAAACAAGAATGGGTAAAGGTAAAGGTTCTGTTGAGAAATGGGTTATGAACATTAAGCCAGGAAGAATTTGTTTTGAAATGGGTGGTGTTGATGAAGATGTTGCAAGAGAAGCTTTAACGCTAGCAATGCATAAACTTCCATTTAAAACAAAGATTGTAACTAGAGAGAGTGAAAATGAAATATACTGATATTAGTACAAAAAGCTCACAAGAGTTAAAAGATATGTTAAAAGAAAAAAAAGTGCTACTTTTTGAGCTTAAAACTAAGCTTAAAACAATGCAACTAACTAACACTACTGAATTAAGAGTTGTCAAAAAAGATATCGCTAAAATTCAAACTGCTATTACAGCAGCAAGTGCGAAGTAAGGATTACAGTATGAATACACACAAAAGAGAAATCCAAGGTGTTGTGGTTAAAAAATCTGGGGATAAAACAGTTTCTGTTTTAGTTGAAAGAAGAGTTATTCACCCAAGATACCACAAAACTGTAAAAAGATTTAAAAAGTATTTAATTCATGATGAAAAAAATGAAGTAAATGAAGGTGATACAGTCGTAGCTATTGAGTGCAGACCATTATCTAAGACTAAATCATTTAGATTAAAGTCTATAGTTTCTACAGGAGTTAAGTAATGATTCAAGGATTTACAAGACTAAAAGTAGCAGATAATAGTGGCGCTAAAGAGATTATGTGTATTAAAGTTTTAGGCGGGTCTAAACGAAGATATGCATCAGTTGGTGATGTTATTGTTGCTTCTATTAAAAAAGCTATTCCACATGGTGGAAAAGTTAAAAAAGGTCAAGTAGTTAAAGCTGTTGTTGTTAGAACTCATAAAGAGGTTCAAAGAGAAAATGGATCTTTAATTAGATTTGATGACAATGCAGCTGTTATACTTGATGCTAAAAAAGAACCAATTGGAACAAGAATTTTTGGACCAGTTGCAAGAGAAGTAAGATATAGCGGTTTTATGAAAATCGTTTCACTTGCTCCGGAGGTAATATAATGGCAACTAAATTAAAAATTAAAACAGGTGATACTGTAAAAATTTTGAGTGGTGATGATAAAGGTAAAACTGGAGAAGTTTTAGCTGTATTACCTAAAGCTGGTAAAGTTATTGTTAAAGATTGTAAAGTAGCTAAAAAAACAATTAAACCTGATCAAGAAAAAAACCCAGATGGTGGTTTTGTAAACAAAGAGATGCCTATTGATATCTCTAATGTAACAAAAGTAGAAGGTGAATAAAATGGCAGCTAGATTATTTGAAAGATATAAAAGTGAAATTAAACCAGTTTTAGAAACTGAATTTTCACAAAATAAAATGCTAACACCTGCTTTAGAAAAAGTAACTATTAGTGTTGGTGCTGGTGAAGCAATGAAAGATAGTAAATTAATGCAAAATATGTGTGATACTATTTCATTAATTGCTGGTCAAAAAGCTATTACAGTAATGTCTAAAAAGAGTGTTGCTGGATTTAAAGTAAGAGAAAATACACCAGTTGGAATAAAAGTTACTTTAAGAGGCGAACAAATGTACACATTTGTTGATAAGCTTTGTTCTATTGCTCTTCCAAGAGTTAAGGATTTTAGAGGACTTAATAAAAATGGTTTTGATGGATATGGTAATTTTAACTTTGGTTTGGATGAACAATTAATGTTCCCAGAAGTTGAATTTGATAATATTATTAAAACTCACGGTATGAATATTTCTATTGCTACAACTACAACTAGTGATGAGCAATCATTCAGATTATTAGAACTAATTGGAGTTCCGTTTACTAGAGGGAGATCATAATGGCAAAAAAATCTATGATTGCAAAAGCTGCAAGAACACCTAAGTTTTCAAGCAGAGCTTATACAAGATGTTCGATTTGTGGAAGACCAAAATCTGTATATAAAGATTTTGGTGTGTGTAGAATATGTTTAAGAAAAATGGCTAATGAAGGTTTAATACCTGGCATTAGAAAAGCTAGTTGGTAGAAGGAGAAGCCCATGATGAATGATTTAATCGCAGACGCTTTGACTAGAATTAGAAATGCAGCAATGAGAAAACTTGATGTTACAACTTTAATTCATTCAAACACTGTAGAAGGTGTTGTAAATGTATTACAGCAAAAAGAGTATGTAGATAGCTTTCAAGTAGTAGAAGGTGATCACAATAAAAAAACTATTAAAGTTACATTAAAATATGATGATAACGACAATAATGTTATTAATGAACTAAAAAGACTTTCTAAGTCAGGAAGAAGAGTTTATAAAAACGCTTCAGAACTTAAAAGTTTTAAAAATGGATACGGAACAATCGTAGTTAGTACTAACAAAGGTGTTATAAGCAATGATGAAGCTTATAAACTTAATGTTGGTGGCGAAGTACTTTGTTCTGTTTGGTAGGAGTGTTTTATGTCTAGAATTGGAAAAAAACCTGTTACTATTCCAGCAGGAATTGAAGTGTCTGTGAATAACGGTATTGTATCTGTAAAAAAAGCTAATAAAGTAATTGATGTAGATACTAATAATAGAGTTGATGTGGAAGTAGCTGATGGAAATGTAATATTTTCTTTGGTTGGCGAAACTGCACAGAATAAAGCTTACTGGGGAACTTATAGAGCCTTAACTGCTAATGCTATTCTTGGATTAGATAAAGGTTTTGCTAAATCTTTAGAAATCAATGGTGTTGGTTATAGAGCTGCTGTTAGTGGTAAAGTATTAGAATTGCAATTAGGATATTCTCATCCAATTAATTTTGATATTCCAGAAGGTATAGAGATTACAGTTGATAAAAATATTATTCATGTAAAAGGAAGCAGTAAACAACAAGTTGGACAAGTTGCTGCAATCATTAGAGGCTACAGAAAACCAGAACCATACAAAGGTAAAGGTGTTAAGTATACTGACGAGCATATCGTTAGAAAAGCCGGTAAAACAGCTAGTTAAGGTGTATAAATATGAGTAGAGCAAAAGATTTAGCAAAAAAGAATTCTTTAAGACTTAGAAGAAAAAGAAGAATTAGAGGTAAAATTAGTGGTTCAGTTGAACTTCCAAGATTGACTGTATTTAAATCAAATAAATATTTTTATGCACAAGTAATTGATGATGTTGCTGGTAATACTTTGGCTGCGGTTGATAGTAGAGCAATGAAGTTGACTGTAAACAAAGAAAATGTTGTAAAAGTAGCGGCTCAATTTGCCAAAACTTTAAACGATAAAAAAATTGAAGCAGTTGTTTTAGATAGAAATGGTTACTTGTATCATGGTGTAGTTGCATCTTTCGCAACTTCATTAAGAGACAATGGAATCAGGTTATAAGGTATAATTATGGCAATAAATAGAGATGATTTCGAAGAAGCTATCGTAAATATCGGTAGAGTTACTAAAGTTGTAAAGGGTGGTCGAAGATTTAGATTTACAGCTTTAGTTGTTGTTGGTGATAAAAAAGGCACAGTTGGTATGGGTACTGGAAAAGCAAAAGAAGTTCCAGATGCTATCAAAAAAGCTTTAGATGATGCTTTTAAAAGCCTTGTTAAAGTTAATATCAAAGGTACTACAATCCCGCATGATATTGAGTATAAATATAATGCAAGTAAAATATTGTTAAAACCAGCTAGTGAAGGTACAGGGTTAATCGCAGGTGGAGCTGCTAGACCAGTTCTTGAACTTGCAGGTATAACAGATATTATTGCTAAGTCATTAGGCTCAAACAATCCTAATAACCTTGTTCAAGCTACTGTTGAAGCATTAGCTAAGATTAAAGGATAGAGATATGTCAATTTTAGAAAAATTACAACCAGCTGATGGTAGTACTAAAAATGTTAAGAGAGTAGGTCGAGGTCAAGGCTCAGGAATGGGCAAGACTGCAACCAGAGGAAATAAAGGTCAAAAATCAAGATCTGGATATAAAATCAAAAGAGGTTTTGAAGGTGGTCAACAGCCAATTCATAGAAGACTTCCAAAAGTTGGTTTTACTTCTAGAGTGATTAAGCCTTATTCTATTAATGTAAATAAAGTTAAACAAGTTGCTAATCTTAAAGAGATTACAGTGGAAACAATTAGAGAAGTTTACAAATTAAATAAAGATGTTGAAAGAGTTAAGCTAATTGGTTCAGATGCTAAAGATTTGGCATCTAAAATCAAAGATGAAAATGTAACTACAACTGGTAAATAGTTATGAATAAAAGCCTATTAAATAAGATTTTAATTACATTGGGTTTTATTTTAATTTATAGGGTGCTGGCTTATGTTCCAGTGCCTGGGGTTGATATTAGTGTTGTGAAAGAGTTTTTTGATACAAATTCAAATAACGCTTTAGGGCTAGTTAATATGTTTAGTGGTAATGCGGTTGAAAGATTAAGTATTATCTCATTGGGTATTATGCCTTATATTACAGCTTCTATTATTATGGAACTGCTTGCTGCTACTTTTCCAGCTCTTGGAAAACTTAAAAAAGAGAGAGATGGAATGCCAAAATATATGCAAATCATTAGATATGCTACTATTGGTATTACTTTAATTCAAGCAATGGGTGTTTCAATGGGATTAAATTCATTATCGGGAAATAATGGTCAAAGTGCTATTATGATTGATATGGATACTTTTGTAGCAATTGCTGCTATTTCTATGCTAACAGGAACAATGTTACTTATGTGGATTGGTGAACAAATCACACAAAGAGGTATTGGTAATGGTATATCATTGATTATTTTTGCTGGTATTGTTTCTGCAATTCCAAGCGCAATCGGTGGTACAATAGATTTAGTAAACAATGGTCAAATGAACTTTTTAACAATAATTGCAATTTTAGCTGTAATATTAGCTACGGTTGGATCTATTATTTATATAGAATTGGGCGAACGAAGAGTTCCTGTTTCGTACAGTAGAAAAGTAATAATGCAAAATCAAAAGAAAAAAATAATGAATTATATTCCTATTAAAGTGAATTTAAGTGGAGTTATTCCTGTAATTTTTGCAAGTGCTATTTTGATGTTTCCTGCTACAATTTTACAAGGTAGTCAAAATGAAACTTTAATATTTATTTCAGATTTTTTAAATCCTAATAGTTATACATTTAATTTATTTACATTTTTATTCGTTGTATTTTTTGCTTATTTTTATGCATCAATTACATTTAATGCAAAAGATATTGCGGAGAATTTAAAAAGACAAGGTGGATTTATACCAGGTGTTAGACCTGGAGGAAGTACTGCTGGATTTTTAAATGAAACTGCTAGTAGATTAACTTTTTGGGGTTCATTGTATTTAGGTGCAATAGCAACAGTTCCTTGGCTTATTGTTAAGGCTATGGGCGTGCCGTTTTTCTTTGGAGGAACAGCTGTTTTGATTGTAGTTCAAGTAGCTATTGACACTATGAGAAAGATAGAAGCTCAGCAGTATTCAAATAAGTATGAAACTCTTAGTGCAACTGGCTTATAATTAACTTATGGCTATCCCACTAAGAAAAGCTACAGATATAGAAAAACTTCGCATAGCTGGACAGGCTGTTGCGAAGACTCTTCATTATTTAAAACAAAATGTAAAATCAGGTATGACATTACTAGAAGTAGATAAAATGGGTGAAGATTTTTTGCAAAATCTAGGCGCTCGTCCTGCATTCAAAGGACTTTATGGTTTTCCAAATGCAGTTTGTACATCTTTAAATGAAGTAATAATTCATGGAATACCAGATAAAACAGTTTTAAAAGACGGAGATATTTTAGGAATTGACATTGGTAGTGAAATAAATGGTTGGTATGGAGATGCTGCTATTACAATACCAATAGGTAAAATATCAAAAGAAGATGAAGAGCTTATTGCTTGTAGTAAAGATACTTTGGAATATGCAATTGATATTATTAAACAAGGGATGAGATTTAAAGAGTTAAGTTTAGCTATTGAAAATTTCATTGTTGGAAAAGGTTTTGTTCCTTTGGTTAAATTTTGTGGTCATGGTATAGGTCGTGAACCGCATTGTGATCCAGAAGTACCAAATTATTTAGACGGTAAAAATCCCAAGCAAGGTCCAAAAATAAAAAACGGAATGGTTTTTTGTATTGAGCCGATGATATGTCAAAAAAATGAGGAACCTATAGTTGACAAAAAAGATAAATGGTCTGTAAGAAGTGCAGATGGTTTAAGAACAAGTCACTATGAACATCAAGTTGCTATAGTAAATGGCAAAGCCCAAGTTTTAACATAATTAGACTTGATAAATTAAGGAAATAAGATGGCCAAAGATGATGTAATTGTTGTAGATGGAAAAGTAATTGAAGTTTTACCAAATGCGACATTTAGAGTTGAGCTTGATAATGGACATATAGTTTTATGCCATATATCTGGTAAAATGCGAATGCACTATATTAAAATACTTTTAAGTGATAAAGTTAGAGTTGAGATTACTCCATATTCTTTGGATAAAGGTAGAATTACTCACCGTTATAAATAACATATTCATATCTATGAAGCACTAGCATTTAATCTTCTGGCACAATAAAGATTAAAAAAATTAATGCTTCATAGATTTAGATATTTTTAATTTGAAAATTTTCTATTTTCAAAAAAACTTACGAAACTCTTCGTTTTGTAAAATCAATTTCACTTTCAACTTGTTTTTTTTGTTCAATTAGATATGTTAAATTTTGTTTTAGCGTTTCTCTGTCTTTGTAAGAGTCAATAATAAATTCATACAACTTTGGTCTATTTGTTTTCCAATTGTGTAGAGTTGTTTTATTTACCTCTAAATCTGTTTCTAATTTTCGCAAACTTGGTCCATCCATAAAATTTCCTTTAATAAATTTCCTGTAATTGTACAACATATTGGAACAAATGTCAAGTATATAAGTTAAATATGTTCCAATATATGGAACATATTTATATAAAAGGGCAAATAATGTACAATTTTGTATGAAAAAAGATACAAAAAATTATATTCTTAAAAATTTACAATCATTAAAATATATGGGGTTTAGCTATTTAGATCCAATAAAATTTAATGTTGATACCAGTAAAGAATATGATTTACCTAATGATCTAGAAACTTTAAAAGATTTGGTAAAAAATTGCAATTTATGTTCTTTTTCAAAAACTAAAAAAAATATAATATTTGGAGAAGGAAATAAAAATGCTGATTTGCTTTTTTTAAACTCTGCACCAACACAAATGGAAGATGAAACTGGAAATATATTATCTGGAAATAGTGGAGATATGTTAATAAAAATGTGTCAAAATGTACTTAATTTATCTATAAAAGATATTTATGTTGCAAATGTATTAAAATGTTTTCCATTAAAAGAAATAAATGACTGTAAAAGTGAAATAAATATTTGTAAACCATATATTCAAAAACAAATAGATATAATAAAACCTAAAATTATAGTGGCGTTTGGAGATAGTTTTAAATACCTAACGAACGAAACAGAGCAATTAGAAAATTTAAGGGGAAATATGTACGACTATAACGGTATAAAAGTAATTTTTACTTTTCATCCTTCGTTTATCTTAAGAAATCCATCTCTTAAAAAAGAGGTATTGTATGATTTACAAAAAATAAAATTATTGATGGAGTCGCATTGATGATTAAAAAATATTTTATTTATATTTTGATTTTAATATATACTGTAGTTTTTTTCGGATGTAGTAAAAGATTACAAACGCCTCAAGATACTGATAAAATGTTATTATCTAAAATAGAAAAAAAATCAAAGCCTTTATCAAAAAAAGTTTTGAAAGCTAAGAATATAGAAAAAATTTTAAAAGAAACCTCTGAGTCTTTGGTAAAAAAAGATTTTTCAATTTTATCAATAGATGATAATAAAACAAATTTAAATATAAAAGATAATTTAAAGACTCCTTCATTGGATATAGCCATAGTATTTCCATCTCAAATTATAGGAAAATATGCAGCAGATGCTACAAATGCAATGATGAGTTATTTGATTTATAAAGATAGTGATTTCAATTTAAAAGTATTTGATACAATCAATGAAGATAAAAAATCTATTGAAGATACTTTTTTAGAAATTTCAAATCAGGGAATATCAAAAGTAATGGTTTTATTTACACATAATGGAGCTAAATATTTAACATCAATTAAAGATATAGAATCTTATGAGATATATATGCCTTTAATTCATAAAAATGATATGGATTTAAATATTAAATCTGTGGTTTATGGTTCTATTGATTATTCAAAACAGTTTAATGCTTTATTGGAATATTCAAATAAAAAAAATATAGAATTTTATGATAATTCAAGTCTTGGAAATAGGCTTTCTAAAAATTTAATTAATGAAAATATAAAATTAGAATATCAGAAAAAGATAGGAAATGATAATCGTGAATATAATAGATTTTTAAATAGGAAAAGTAAAAAATTAACAAATTCAAGTTTGATAATAAATATGCCTATTGTAAAAAGTTCAATTATTTTATCACAAATAAGTGTAAACGATATTGATGTTTATGGAATTTTATCTACTCAGGTAAATTATACACCGTTGCTTTTATCGCTTACGCAAGTACAAGATAGAAAAAATATGATTGTTGCAAATTCTATTTCGCATACAAATAATACTATAGAAGAATACAATTCTTTACTTGATAATGACATAAATTATAAATGGGTAAATTATTCAACGATAATAGGTACTCAATATTTAGTAAATAAAGACATATCTAGTTTTAAATCTGTTTCTTTAGAAAATAATCAAATGCAATATCCAGTAAAACTTTTTAATACAACAAAATATGCTTTTAAACAAATCAAGAATTTAAAAGGATTTGAAAATGGAAGATAATAAATTTACATTAAAACATTTTTTTGAAGTAACATTGCAAGGTTTATTTTGGCTTTTGCCAATAGTAGCTATTGTGATGGTAGTCTTATGGTTATATGATAAAATTGATTTGTTAGCAAATAAAGTTTTTGGAATAATTGGATTTGCTCCTAAAGACAATGAATTTTTATGGCTAATTGTAGTTATGTTTATTTTTATAATTCTTTTATACTTAATTGGACATTTTATGGAAACAAAACTTGCAAATATATTTGAATCAATATTTTCAAAAATACCAGGATACTCAACTATAAAGGATATTGTAGGCATATTTAATTCTTCAAAAAAAGGGGAAACACGAGTTTTAGTAGTTGCTATTAGAGGATTTGCCTCACAAGGATATAATGTTGGGCTAATGTATTCTCAAAATGAAAGCATAATAAAAAATCACTATACTGTTACATTATCGCAAACACCAATTCCTAATGGCGGTTATATGTTTGAAGTACACAAAGATAATATTTTTGTAATAGAAGAAGCAACATTTGACGATAATTTGCAATATCTTTTGTCTATGGGTGTAAAAAGTTTGACGCAAATTGTTGATATAGAGCCTAAAAATTTAGAAGATTTAATGTCACTAGATAAATGGTTAAATTTGAAGTAAAAGTTTAAATTAATATAATAAAAATTATTTTTCTTACCTCTACTAAATTTTCTTATTTATTGCTTCAACTAGTCTTAAGCAAGTCTTTAATATAATCTGCTTCCATTTTCGCAAACATCAAAGAGAGTTTTTATAAAGTTTACTAGTTAAGTTTTATAAAGAGTTGGTATATGATAGTTTAAACGATACTATATTGTGCCGTTTGGAAATTTGGAAATAAAATCAAGGAAGGCAGATTATGAAAGTAAGAGCTTCAGTGAAAAAAATGTGTGACAAATGTAAAATTGTCAAAAGAAAAGGAATAGTTCGAGTAATATGCGAAACTAAGAAACATAAGCAAAGACAAGGATAATCGATGGCTCGTATTGCAGGTACAGACTTACCAAACAAAAAGAGAATGGAGTATGCTTTAACATATATTTATGGAATAGGCTTACATACATCAAGATTAATTTTAAAAGCTACAGGGATTGACCCTGACAAAAGAGCTCATGAATTAACAGAAGAAGAAGCGGCAACAATCAGACAAGAAATTCAAACTAATTATATGGTTGAAGGTGATTTAAGAAAAAAAGTTGCTATGGATATCAAGTCTTTAATGGATTTAGGTTCATACAGAGGCTTAAGACACAGAAGAGGTTTACCTTGTAGAGGGCAAAAGACTAAAACTAATGCTCGTACTAGAAAAGGTAAAAAGAAAACTGTTGGCGCGGCAGCGGCTAAGTAAGGATAACTGATGGCAAAAAGAAAAGTAACTAGAAAAAAAGTTGTAAAAAAGAATATTGCTGATGGTGTAGTACATATCGCAGCAACATTTAACAACACAATGGTAACTGTAACAGATAATGCTGGAAATGCAATATCTTGGTCAAGTGCAGGTAACTTAGGTTTTAGAGGTAGTAAAAAATCAACTCCATTTGCAGCAACAGCAGCACTTGAAGATGCGATTGAAAAAGCTATGGAACATGGAATCAAAAATGTTGGTGTTAAAGTTCAAGGTCCAGGAAGCGGTAGAGATACTGCAGTTAAGGCACTTGGTATGATTGAAGGTTTATCTGTTAGATGGTTTAAAGACGTAACGCCTTTACCACATAATGGTTGTAGACCTCCAAAAAGAAGAAGAGTGTAAGGGGTAAGGAATGGCTAGATATAGAGGACCAGTTGAAAAACTAGAAAGAAGACTTAATGCTGACCTTGGTTTAAAAGGTGAGAGAAGATTAAATGGTAAATCTGCTTTAGAAAAAAGACCTTTTGCTCCTGGACAACACGGGCAAAGTAGATCAAAAGTTTCTGAGTATGGATTACAATTACAAGAAAAACAAAAAGCTAAAATTCTTTACGGAGTATCTGAAAAACAATTTAGAAAATACTTCCAAGAAGCAGCAAGAAGAGATGGTAATACAGGTGCAAACTTAATTACTTTAATTGAAACTAGACTTGATAATGTTGTTTATAGAATGGGATTTGCTACAACTAGAGCAAATGCTAGACAATTTGTAACACATGGGCATATTTTAGTTGATGGTAAAAAAGTTGATATTCCTTCTTTTGTTGTAAAAGCTGGACAAAAAATTGAAATTAGAGAAAAATCTAAAACAAATACTCAAATTGTAAGAGCTTTAGAACTTACAAATCAAACAGGAATGGTTGAATGGGTAGATGTAGATAAAAATAAAGTATTTGGAATTTTTACAAGAATTCCTAGCAGAGAAGAAGTTGTTATACCAGTTGAAGAAAGACTAATAGTAGAATTATACTCTAAATAAGAAAAGGATAGACTATATGAAAAAATTTGTGAACACACCGTTTTTACCAACAGAAGTAGAGATAGAACAAATTACAGAAGATAGTGCAAAAATTACAGCATATCCTTTTGAAAGTGGTTATGCTATAACTTTAGCACACCCACTTAGAAGACTTTTAATGAGTAGTTCGGTTGGATATGCGCCGATTGCTGTTAAAATTGATGGAGCCAAACATGAGTTTGATTCTATTAGAGGAATGTTAGAAGACATTGCTTTATTTATGATAAATCTTAAAAATATTAGATTTAAAATTAAAGGTGATCAAGAGCAAATAGAAGTTGCTTATACATTTACAGATGCAAAAGAGATTAAAGGTTCTGATTTAGCAAACGATGATTTAGAAGTTGTAAATGGAAATTCTCATTTGGCAACTATAAATACTGATTGTGAATTATCTTTTTCTATTATTGTTCAAAGAGGTATAGGATATGTTGCGAGTGAAGATATTAGAGATGTAGTTGAAAAAGAATATTTACCAATGGATGCTTTTTTTACACCTGTGAAAAAAGTAACTTATGATATAGAAAAAATGCTAGTTGAAGATAATCCAAATTTTGAAAAAGCAGTATTTAATGTAGAAACAGATGGACAAATTTCTCCAATCGATGCTTTTAAGGAAGCTATTTCTATTATGTATTCTCAGATGTCAGTATTTAATAAAGTATTTGATTTATCTGAAGTAAAAATGGTAGAAAACGCATCTGATGATTGCAGTATTGATTTAAAAGATCTAATTATAAAAATTGAAGAGCTAAATTTAAGTGCTAGAAGTTTTAATAGTTTAGATAAAGCTGGTATAAAATATGTAGGTGATTTAGCACTTATGAGTGAAGTTGAAGTAAAAAGTATTAAAAATCTTGGTAAAAAATCACTTGAAGAAATTTCAGATAAATTTTCTGAATTAGGCTTTCCAATTGATGGCTCTTTAGATGAAGATACAGCTTCTGCTTTAAGAAGAAAACTAGAACAATTAAAAGCGTAGAAAGGGTTATAAATGAGACATAAGCATGGATATAGAAAGCTTAACAGAACATCTTCTCATAGAAAAGCATTGTTGAAAAACTTGGCAATTGCTTTAATTGAAAGAGAAAGAATTGAAACAACTGTTCCAAAAGCAAAAGAACTTAGAAGATATATTGAAAAATTAGTTACTAAATCAAAAAATGCAGATTTAAATACACATAGACATGTGTTCGCTTATTTGCAAGATAAAGAATCAACTAAAAAATTAATCAATGAAATTTCTCCTAAATATGTAGATAGAAATGGTGGATATACATCTATCATTAAAACTAGAATTAGAAGAGGTGATGCTACACAAATGGCTTATATTTCATTTGTATAGTAAATAAATTTCTCAAATAAAAAAGGCTGGTAGATTTTCTACCAGCCTTTTTTAATGCCTACCCATTAATATTTCATTAATATTCAATTTAAAAATCGTTAATCCTTATATATTATAATTTCAGTACAAAAAATATAAAAGGAGTTCAAAATGAACAAGAGAATAATTTTAAGTATAGGTGCAGCAGCACTTTTGGCATCGTCTTTATTTGCGTATGGTTCGCAAGGTGGGATGAAACAAGGTTGTAAAAAAATGAGTAGTCAATATGGGATGAGCATGAAAAAAGCTAATCATCACAAAAAAGACGGTAGAATTATGAGAGAAATTATGATGCTTGATTTGACCGATAAGCAAATAGTTAAGATTAGAAGTATTATTGCAGATAGCATAAAAGATATGTCAAATCCAAGTGATGCTTTTACAAAAGAGAATTTTGATAAAGAACAGTTTGTAAAATTAGCAAAAGAAAAAAGAGATGACAGAATTGAGCATAAAGCAGAAGTGATAGCAAAAATTTATGAAGTTCTTGATTCTTCTCAAAAGAAAGATTTAAAAACAATTCTTGATATGAAAGATGTGATGAAGAAAAAAATGATTAAAAATAGGGGTTTTAGTGATCAATATCGCAATGGTAGAAGATGATACTGAGTTAGCAGAAGTTTTAATTCAATATTTATCAAAATATAATATCAAAGTAACAAATTATGAAGACCCATTTATAGCTTTAAGTGCTATAGGTTTAAAAGAGTATGATTTAGTAATTCTAGATCTTACTCTTCCTGGTCTTGATGGTTTGGAAGTTTGTAAAGAATTAGTGGCTAAATATGATTTTCCAATAATTATATCAAGTGCCAGAAGTGATATCACGGATAAAGTAATTGCTCTTGAATTGGGAGCTGATGATTATTTGCCAAAGCCTTATGATCCTAGAGAACTTGAAGTTAGGATTAAAACTATTCTTAGAAGATACAATAAAGACATACATTCAGTAGCGCCAGCTAAAAAACAAGAAATATTTGTGCTAGATGAAGAAAAGCAAGAAATAACAAAAAATGGTCATTTTGTAAAATTTACACCAGCAGAATATCAAATTATGGCGTTAATGTGCCAAAGAAAGGGTTTCATTGTATCGAGATATGATATATTGGAAAATAGTGATTTTTTAAACAGTGATGAAGATAATGGTAGCATAGCAGTAATTATTAATAGAATTAGAGCAAAAATTGAAGATGAGCCTAAAAAACCAAAATATTTTCTTACAATTAGAGGTATGGGATATAGGTTAGTGGAATGATATTCAATAAAAATTCAATTTTATTTACAATAACAATAACTTTTATAGTTTCTTTTATTTTAATTTTTATAAGCTTTTTTGTTCTTTATAATAGTAGTAGCAAAAGAGAAAAACATTTTCAAGAAAAAAGAAACAGTGATGTTGTTAGAATTTTTATGAGCGAATATAGATTTGGTGGAATTACAAAAGATTTAAAACAAAATTTAAAAGAGATGGGTTTTTCTATAATATCTGACTTTAATGAACAAGAAAAAATTTTAAACAATAAAAGTTTGAAAATAAAAAAATTTAAAAAAAGAAATAAAGGTTTTGTAAAATTATTGCAACTTAACAACAATAATATGATCTTTATAAATACTCCAAGATGCAAAGTAATTCTGAAAAATAATATTAATATTAAAAATCAACAAAATGTGATTTTGATGGTATTTTTAACTATATTGATATCATTTATTGTTTTATATTTTACAACAATTAAAAAATTAAAACCTTTAAAAATTTTAAAAGATAAAGTAAAAAATTTTGGCGATGAAGATTTTGATATAAATTGTTCTACAAATAAAGAAGATGAAATATCTTTATTAGCAAACGAATTTGATAAGTCAGCTAAAAAATTAAAAAAGATAAAAGAGTCAAGAAATGTTTTTATACGAAATATAATGCATGAGCTTAAAACCCCAATAACAAAAGGAAAATTTTTAACACAACTTTCACAAACAAAAGAAAATACTGATAAAATGCAAAAAGTTTTTTATAGATTGGAAACTTTAATAAATGAATTTGCCACCATAGAAGAATTAATTTCTGTTAAAAAAACATTAAATAAAAAACCGTATTATTTAGAAGACATTATAGACAATTCCATAGATTTGCTTATGTGTGATGAAGATAATATAAAAAAAGAATTTAAAAATTTAAAAATAAATGTAGATTTTAAGCTTTTTTCAATTGCGATAAAAAATCTACTTGACAACGGAATAAAGTATTCGGCAAATAAAAAAGTAAAAATAAAAACATTTGATAATCAAATAGTATTTGAAAATTTAGGTGAAAAATTAAAATATCCACTTGAAAATTATTTTGAACCATTTTTTAAAGGAGATAATATAAAATCAAACCAAAGCTTTGGTTTGGGACTTTATATTGTAAAGCATATTTTAGAGGCGAATGATTGTAGTTTTAAATATGAATACAAAAATGAAACTAATAAATTTATTATAAAAAATAAAATTTATTCGAGATAGTTTTTAAAATATATTCTGATAATTTATATCAGAATATATTTAATTTTTATTTTGCCATATCTATAAAAGAATCCCAATCTTTCCAAAATAAAGCTTTATCATTTTCTTTAAATTGTTTTGGAACTTCGATATTTGGTATCACAGGTATAAAACTAGCACCACCGCTAAACATTTCCTGAGCTTTTTGTGAAACTAGAAAATCAGCTGCTTTTTTAGTTTCTTCATTGTAGCCTTTTTTCATAATCATCACTTGCGTAAGATGAAGCGCACCTTCTTTTGGCCAACATATTGCCGAACCGTTGTCTTTTGAGAACATTGCAAAAGACAGAGGCATAATTCCGATGTCGTATTCTTTTTTTGAAACGGCTTTATTTACATCTATTGGTAAACCTAAATATTCAACATCATTTTCAACAAAATCTTCACCCTTTTGACCTAAAGCTTGTTTGTAAAATTGTTTAAAAAGAACAGCCGGAGGAGTGGCTATATCTGTTGTGATAATTTTACCTTTAAATCTAGGTTCAAGAAGAGATTCCCAAGTTTGAGGAGGATTTTCCATCTCTTTATTGTAAAATATTACTATTGGCATTATAAAAATAGGTTTTAATATCCATTTGTTATCTAAAAGTTTTTTTGATTCTAAATCACTATCTAAGTCATATTTGTATTCATCATCAAAAGCTTCTAAATTCTTTAAGTAATTTCTTTCCCATAATAACTCTGGACGAATAGTAACTATAATATCTGGCACTTCATCCATTTTACCTTCTTTGATTTTTTCTAAATATACTAAATCATCAGAATAATATTTCTTAGAAGAATTAAACACTTCAGAATTTGGACAAAGTTTTTTTAATTCCATTAGTGTATTTCTAGCCGCATTAACTGGTACTGATATATAAATTTTATTTTTTTCCATTTTATTCTCCTATTTCTTTTTCTAACATTTCAAGTGTTTTTTCATCTAACTTACTTCCATGTCTTAAATCTTCTCTGAAATTTTCAAGAATTTTATCTATTTTTGTAAAATATTTTAGATGTTTTCTTTCAACTTCGTCAGATACAATAAGTTTAGACATAGAGCCATTTTTCATAATAACTCTTTTTTTAGCAGTTACAATTAAGCTTGGATCATGAGAAGCAATTAAAACCATTTTGCCTTTTGAAGCAAGTATTTCAATTCCTTTAGTTTTATTAATCCCAGCATTTTCAATTTCATCAACTAAAACAATAGGTGCATTACTGATAAGTGCAGTATCAGCTATCATCAATGCTCTTGATTGTCCACCACTTAAAGATGTAAGATTTGAAGACGCAGCCAAAGGTTCGCCTGCTAGACTATTTGCCATTTCTAATATTTTTTCTACAATATTTTCATCTTCGATTTTTCTACTTTTTGCATGAAGTTTTATAAAACTATCTACATCTAAATCCATCATAAAGTGCATATTTTGAGATAAAGATGCTGTTATTTGCATACCTAGCGGATCAATTTCTTCTCCATTTGCAAGAACTTTTCTACCTGATGGAGAATCCCCATTTGCTAATTGTTCAAGATCAGATAATAATAAACTTTTTCCAGACCCTGTTGGACCCGCTAAAATTATAATATCACCTTTTTTAATTATCAATTCTTCTACAGCTTCTCTGTTACCATTTTTATCCTCACCGGATATGATTTTTATTTCTTCGATATTCATACTACCTCTTCTATATCCATTTTTATAACATTACCCATTTGATAATCAGCACCAAGTCTTGTTTCTCCTTCACAATACGAACATACAGCAGAAGGCATATCATGTCTAAGCTCCATACCATTTAAAGTTTGAGTTGATTGTGCATTTAATACCAATCTTTTAAGATTTAATGCTCCCATTCCAGTTAAACCATTTAATTCAATTGCTTTTGCTGTTGGATTTACCTCTAAAACATTACTTCTAAAAACTTCTCGTTCTGCTTGAGAAACCATATCTCCCTTTGTGATAACAACAACATCAGCAGTTGTAAGCATAGGACCTATTTTTCTAGGCGTATCAATACCACTAACACAATCAACAACTGCAATAGCCATACAGTCTTTAATTGCAGGTGCACATCTATGACATAAACCAGCAGTTTCAACGATAGTTATATCTGCTTTATGAGAATTACCAAATTTAAATATCTCTTCCGCATTTACAGCGCCGTAATGGTCAGGACAAACATAATCACTTATACCAACTACGACAGGAACACCAAGTTTTTCTTTAAAAAGTTCTCCGTCTGTTGTTTGATGACAATCAATTTTGCCTATCGCAACATCTATACCATCTTTTTTTAAAAGTTTAATAAGGTGAATTAGCACCAATGTTTTTCCAGAAGAAGGCGGTCCAGCTACTGTTATAAATTTCATATTCTTTACTCCTAAGTTTTTTATTTATTGTAGCAAAATTAATAATGATTATCATTGACATAAATCAATTTTTGTCCAAACCGTATCACTTATAAACTTTTTGCCAAATTCACTATCATTATTTCCTGAGTTTTTATTATAAGAAATATCAAGATTTATATTATTTTTAAATCCATAAGTA